>JALWNJ010000162.1 GCA_026995955.1 Gammaproteobacteria bacterium | reverse complement strand
ATCCTGCATCGGCGGCTGAAGGATGCCTTCGATCCGCTCGGACTGTTCAATCCCGGTCTGCTGCCCGGGGAGGGCGGGTGATGGAGACCCGCCTTCCCGAGGACTTCCGCCGCAGCAGCGAGGGACAGGAGGCCGAGCGCATCCTGCGCAGCTGCGTGCACTGCGGGTTCTGCACCGCGACCTGTCCCACCTATGGCGTGCTGGGCGACGAGCTGGACGGCCCGCGCGGGCGCATCTATCTCATCAAGCAGATGCTGGAGCAGGGCCGGGCCGGGGCCCAGACACGCGAGCACCTCGACCGCTGCCTGCTATGCCGTTCCTGCGAGACCACCTGTCCCTCCGGCGTCGAATACCACCGGCTGCTGGAGATCGGACGAAAGCGGCTCGAGGGCCTGGCACCGCTTCCCCTTCAACAGCGCCTGCTGCGCGGCCTGCTGCTCCGGGCCGTTCCGATGCGCCACCGCATCGGCACCCTGCTGCGGCTGGGGCGGTGGGTGGCCCCTCTGTTGCCCGCCGCGCTGAGGCATAAGCTGTACCGCCCGCGTCCCGGCAGCGGATTCCGGGCCCGGCCCCATGCGCGCCGGGTGGTGCTGTTCCAGGGCTGTGTCGAACCGGCGGCATTGCCGGCGGCGCGCGAGGCGGCGCTGCGCCTGCTCGATGCCCTTGGGGTGCGGGGCGATTCGCTGGCCGGCGAGCAGTGTTGCGGCGCACTGGAACATCACCTCCAGGCCGAGCATCGTGCCCGTCACCGCGCGCGCCGCAACCTGGATCTCTGGCGGCGGGCGCTGGACGAGGGCGCCGAGGCCATACTCGGCCTGTCCTCGGCCTGTGTGCTGGAGATACACGAGTATCCGGATCTGTTGCGCGACGAGCCCGAATACCTGGCCCTGGCGCAACGGGTATTGTCCAGGGTGCAGCCGTTCGAGGTCTGGCTCGAGGGTCACTGGCCCGTGCACTGGGGCGGCATCGCCCGTGGCCGGGTGGCCTGGCACCCGCCCTGCACCCTGCAGCACGGCCTGCGGGCGGCCAGCGTAGTGCCCAACCTGCTGCGCCGCGCGGGGTTCGAGGTCCTGCTGCCGGCCGACAGCCATCTGTGCTGCGGCGCCGCCGGTACCTACAGCCTGTTCCAGCCGGCCATGTCCGAGCGCCTGCGGGAGGACAAGCTGGCCGCGCTGCAGGCACTGGAGCCGGAGGTCGTTGCAAGTGCCAATGTCGGCTGTCTGATGCACCTCGAGCCGGCCGCCGCCATCCCGGTGCGGCACTGGGTGGAGGTGCTGGCCGAGGCCGTGCCGCCCGATCGTCCGGCACCGCCACGGCCCGCGTGAGGGGCGCGGATGTGCCTGGCTTGCCGCCACCGGCGGGAGGCGGCAGGATGTGTCCATGAACGGACGCATCCAGATCGTCGATCTTGCCCGCGGGCTGGCCATCGTGCTGATGGTGGCCTTCCACTTCTGCTGGGACCTGGCCCATTTCGGGCTCGCCGACTTCGACTTCTACCGCGATCCCTTCTGGCTCAATGCGCGCAGCCTCATCGTCTCCCTGTTCCTGCTGCTGGTGGGCATCAGCCTGGTGCTGGCGCACGGCGACGGCATCCGCTGGCCGGCCTTCGGCCGCCGCCTGCTGCAGATCGGCGCCGGCGCCGCCCTGGTCACCCTGGCCACCGCGTTCAGCAATCCGGATCGCCTCATCGTCTTCGGCATCCTGCACTTCATTGCCGTGGCCAGCCTGCTGGCGCTGCCCTTCCTGTTCCGGCCGACCCTGGCACTGGCCGTCGGCATTGGGGTACTGCTGCTCGACCGCTTCTGGTCGCATCCGTTTTTCGACCAGCCCTGGATCCACTGGATCGGCCTGATGACCCACAAGCCGGCCACCGACGACTATGTGCCGGTGATTCCCTGGCTCGGCGTGGTACTGGTGGGCATCGGCGTCGGGCACTGGCTGCGCAGTCCCGCGGCCGACCCCCTGCGACGCCTGTACGCCGGGGCCGGGCCCGCCCGTCTGCTGGAGGCTGCCGGCCGCCACGGACTCGTCATCTACCTGCTGCACCAGCCGCTGCTCTACGGCGGGCTGGCCCTGCTGGTGGGCCTGTTCCGAAGCGCTTGACGCCCAACGGGCAAATCCGGATAATTGCGCCTCGCTTTTGCGACACCACGCGCCCGTAGCTCAGCTGGATAGAGTACCTGGCTACGAACCAGGCGGTCGGAGGTTCGAATCCTTCCGGGCGCGCCAGACATGACAAGGCCCGCATCATGCGGGCCTTGTCATGTCTGGGGAGTCTGGGGGCCGAGGCGACCCTCCTCAGGTTCGAACCGAGCCCTGCGCAGCAGGGCGACACATCGCGCAGCGCGCCAGCGCGAGCGACCCCCTTGAGGGGTGAGCTGCGAAGCGGCGAATCATCCTTCCGGGCGCGCCAATTTCTCTTTAAGTTTCAGGCAGCTGAATTTTTCAGCAAGTTCCGTGCCTGTGACATAAATAGGGAAGTGTGACATTCAGCGGGTCGGTTTGACCCGCTCAGGCCCCCTCCGGTACACCCTCCTGGTCGTCGAATCCGATGCATGTGCGAGCAGCGCACGCGCATGTTCCGGGCTCTCGGCATCGGTCGTATACTTGGCCCGCAGATCCCGTTCCTGGAACCGCTCCGACACCAGCGTCTCGGCCAACAGCTGGGCCATGAACTGTTGCCGCATGCTTTCGAAACCATTGGCCTGGCCACCAAGCCCAGTGCAACGAAGGAACGGATGCATCGGGAAGGCGGCGGGCCATTCACCGGCCCACCGCCAGAACGAGACTTCAGTTACCGATGATCTGGAAGATGGCAATACCCTTGACGGGCTGCGCGCGCGGGTAGCTGCCGTTGCCGGAGAAGGGCAGTTTGACGGTGCCACGGCGGGCGGCCAGCCGTTGCCACTGTTCCGGCCTCAGCACTCGCGAGGCACGCGCTTCCGTACGCTGATTCTTGTCGGCCTCGCTCAGCTTGATCTCGAGACGCAGGTTCTCGCCCGGCTTGAGGGTCAGTTTGGGCACCAGCCGCCAGTTCGTGCGCCACAGTTCGCCATCGTTGACCTGCTTGAAGCCCTTCTTGCCCGCGACCTGGCCGGAGGTGGTGCGTGCCCGGGCCTCCAGAACCCATTCCCCCGGCGGATCGCCGCGATGGGTGTCACCATCCTTGATTACACGCACGGCCTTGAGCACGACGGTGAGTTTTCGCGGTTTGGTGGGCTTGCCTGCACCGCAACCCTTGGCCGGCAACGGCCGACCGCTCAGCAGGAACAGGGCTTCGCCGGCCACCGGTTGCGCCCGCGGGTAGTCGCCGTTGCCGCTGAAGCGGACCCGGATCCGGCCGCGCTCCCGGATCAGGCGTTTCCACTGTTTCGGGCTCAGGGTCTGCCGGGCCTCGGCGGTGGTCTTGGCGTTCCGGTCGCTCTCCACGACCCGTGCGAGCAGTACCAGGGGTTCGTTGGGTTTGAGCTGGAACTTGCGGAATGCCCAGTTCAGCCGCCATACCTCGCCATCGTTGACCTGCTTGCTCTGGGTACGCAATTGCCGGCGGTCCGCCGGTTTTTCCACACCCGCGGAAAAACGCCATTCACCCGGCGGGTCGCCGCGATGGGTATCCCCGTCGCGAATGACACGAACCTGCGGCACGGAGAGCTTGATCTCCCAGGGGCCTTCGCAGGCCGGCTTGCCCGGTTTGGCGGGCTTGCCCCACTGGTGCAAGTCCTCGACACTGCGCACGGTACCGGGCTTGGGCAATGCCCCCTGATCGGCGGCCGGGGCGAACGGGCTGGAGAGGATCAGTACCAGCCCCAGGACGGAGGCTGCCGTACGACGGGTCTTTCCTGTAAACATGGTTGGACCTCCATGGTGTTGATGACATCCCTCGGTCGGGGTGCGTCCCCCGCGGGTTCATGGCCCGGATGCTGCAGGCGGGTTTTTGTGACCCGCTTCTCGGATCGATTGCGTTTGACCCCAAAAGGCGCAGCCGATAGGATGAACCGTATGAAGCGTTTGCTCACCAGCCTTTTGCTCGTCTCCCTGCTCACGGCCACCATGGCGTGGGCGAGCGATGTGCATGTAACGGCGACACCGGACGAATCCAACCGGCTGGTCGTGCTGGACGAGGGGCTATCGGCTGCCGATGCGCTGATGCCCTGTCATTACTGTGGTTGCGGCACGGCCCATGTGCTGGCCCTGCCGAGCACGGTTGCCCAGCCTGCGCAGGGGAAGTCTCCGGCGCAGCGCCCTCCCTATCGCTATTCCATCGTCTCCCATCTTCCCGATCCCATCGGCAAGCCGCCGAGAGCCTGAGCCGCCGTACCGCTGATCGCGCCATGCCGTTCGCGGCATGGTGATCTCCATTCGTACACGACAAGGGCGAAACATGAACACGAACCATCGTATGCCGGGCTGGCGGGCAGCGGCCTGCCTGATTCTGGCACTGGTCCTGGTCCCCCAGGCTCAGGCCGATACGGCAACGCCACAACTGCGCCAGCTCGTCGAAAGGCTGCTGGCCGAACATCCCCGCATGGCCGAGGCCCGGGCTGCGCTGGAAGCGGCGCAGGCGCGCGGGGAGGCCGCGGACCGTCCCCTCTACAACCCCGAACTGGAACTCGATGCGGAACGCGCCGAGGGCGATACCGACAGCATCGGCATCTCCCAGACCATCGATCTGGGCAACAAGCGTGGTGCCCGGAGCAAGGCCGCCGTGGCCCGTCTGGCCGCGGCCCGTGCCCGCATCGATGCTACCCGCATCGAACTGGAAGGCCGTTTCCTGACGGCACTCGCCGAGTGGCAGACGGCACGGGCGCTGGACGCCCTGGCCGCGGAGCGGGCCAGGCTGATGGCCCGTTTCGAGACGCTGGCGGAGAAGCGCTTCGATGCCGGGGACATCACTCAGGTGGATCTGGATCTGGCCCGGCAAGCCCGCCTTCGGGCAGCACTGTCGCGATCCCGGGCACGGGGCGAGCTGAGTGCGGCCGGAGAGCAGCTGCGTGCCCTGCTGCCGAATGCGCCGAGCGCGTGGCCGGCCCTGCCGGAACGCCTGCCGGCGCTGGAACGGGTG
>JALWNJ010000161.1 GCA_026995955.1 Gammaproteobacteria bacterium | reverse complement strand
ACGGGATCGCCATGGACCTGTTCTCGCAGGCCGAGCACGACGAGGACGCCCAGCCCATCCTCGTTTCCTGGGATGCCGACTTCATCGGCCGCGTGGCCGCTGCCATCGACCGCCTGCTGCCGCAGCAGCCGCGCGCCGACATCATCCGCACCTCGTTGCGCCAGCGCGGCATTCTCATCCATGTGCGTGACGAGGACGAGGCCATCGAGGTGGCCAATCACATCGCCCCCGAGCACCTGGAACTGTCGGTCGAGAACGCGCAGGAGATGGCGCGACGCATCCGCCATGCCGGCGCCATCTTCATGGGCCGCTACACCGCCGAGGCCCTGGGCGACTACTGCGCCGGTCCCAACCATGTGCTGCCCACCTCGCGCACCGCGCGCTTCTCCTCGCCGCTCGGCGTGTACGACTTCCAGAAACGCTCCAGCCTCATCGGCTGTTCCGCCGAGGGGGCGCACCAGCTGGGCAAGGTGGCCAGCCGGCTGGCGCGCGGCGAGGGGCTCGTCGCGCACGCACTCTCGGCCGAGTACCGCGTGCGCGACGAAGACTGACGCCGCTCAGTCCTGACGGTAGCCGCGCGGGTTGCGCTGCTGCCAGTTCCAGTGGTCGCGGCACATCTCTCCGATGCCGCGCCGGGCGGACCAGCCGAGCAGTTCCCGTGCGCGTGAAGGGTCGGCCCAGCAGGCCGCGACATCACCGGGGCGGCGATCCGCGATGCGATAGGGAACCTTGCGCCCGCTGGCGGTCTCGAAGGCGCGCACCATGTCCAGCACGCTGTAGCCCTGCCCGGTGCCGAGATTGATGGCCGTGCAGCCGGCCGAATCCCCTCTCTGCAGGTACTCCAGCGCCGCCAGATGGCCCTCGGCCAGGTCCATGACATGGATGTAGTCGCGCACGCCGGTGCCATCGGGCGTGTCATAGTCGTCCCCCCACACCTGCAGTTCGTCGCGCAGCCCCACCGCGACCTGGGCCACGAAGGGCATCAGGTTGTTGGGGATGCCCTGCGGGTCCTCGCCGATCTCGCCGCTCTCGTGCGCCCCCACCGGATTGAAGTAGCGCAGCAGAGCCACGCGCCAGCGGGCATCGGCCCGGCACAGGTCGCGCAGCATGTCCTCGATGATGAGCTTGGAACGACCATAGGGGTTGGTGGCCGACAGCGGGTGGGATTCGTCCAGCGGCAGGCGCTGCGGCTCGCCATAGACAGTGGCCGAGGAGCTGAACACCAGCCGATGCACCCGGCAGTCCTCCATCGCCTGCAGCAGGCTGATGGTGCCGCCGACATTGTTGTCGTAGTAGCGCAGTGGCTGTTCCACCGATTCCCCCACCGCCTTCAGCCCGGCAAAGTGGATGACGGCCTCGCAGCCCTGCTCGCTCAGGGTCTTCTGCAGCAGTGCGCGGTCGCGGATGTCGCCCACCACCAGCGGCGCCGGTCGGCCGCTGAGTTTCTCTACCCGGCGCACGGCCTCGGCACGGCTGTTGCTCAGGTTGTCGTACACCACGACCTCATGACCGGCCTCGAGCAGGACCAGGCAGGTGTGCGAACCGATGTAACCGGCGCCACCGGTGACCAGGATCTTCATCTGTGTCGTTCCTCCATGACGGAATGGGTGGGGTGTGGCTACTTGATGCCGAGCTTCATCATGCGGCGCCACAGGGTGCTGCGGTCGATGCCCAGCAGACCGGCGGCCACCGTGCGACTGCCGTTGGCCTGTTCCAGTGCGGCCAGGATGCGGCGACGCTCCTCGGCCAGTTCCGGATCTTCCTCTGGGCGGGCTGGGGGTGCCTTGCCATAGAGGCGGATGTCCTGCGGCAGGCTCTCCACCTCGATACGGCCATCCACCGCACAGATGATGCCATGTTCGATGGCATTTTCCAGCTCGCGTACGTTGCCCGGCCAGGGATAGTCCATCAGCAGGCGGCGCGCCCCGTCCGTGGCCTCCACCCTCGGATAGCCGCGGTCCTGCATCACGCGGCAGAAGTGTTTCAGCAGCAACGGGATGTCGCCCGGCCGTTCCCGCAGCGGCGGCACCACCAGCGGAATGACCGCCAGCCGGTAGTACAGATCGGCCCGGAACTTTCCTTCCTCCACCAGATCGCGCAGGTTGCGGTTGGAGGCGGCGATGATGCGCACATCCACCTGTACCGGTTCGTCGGCCCCCACCGGCTCGAAGGCCTGGTCCTGGATGGCGCGCAGCAGCTTGGCCTGCAGGTTGAGCGGGATCTCGCTGACCTCGTCCAGGAACAGGGTGCCCTGGTGGGCGGTCTGGAAGCGGCCGGGCCGGTCGTGGCTGGCGCCGGTGAAGGCCCCCTTGCGATGGCCGAACAGCTCGGACTCGATCAGCGATTCGGGGATGGCGGCGCAGTTGACCTCCACGAAGGGGCGGTGACTGCGCCGGCTGAGCTTGTGGATGTGGCGCGCGAGCTGGGTCTTGCCGGTGCCGGATTCGCCCTGTAGCAGGACGAAGGCATCGGTAGGTGCAACCTGATCGATGCGCTGCAGGATCTCCAGCATGGCCGGGTCATTGGTAATGATGGGGCCGTGCCGGTCGCGGTTGAGCACCGATTCCAGCTGCTTGCGTTCGGTGAGGTTCTCGATTAGCACCAGGCGCAGGCGCTGCTCCTCGCGACCCAGGCTGACGAGCCCGGTATGGAAACCCAGGTAACGGGATTCGCCACGCACCTCCAGTGCCTCGTGGAAACGCACGAACCGTCCGCTGGGACGACCGGCGGCATCCACTTCGCCGGCCTCGATGGCGGCCTGCAGGATGCGTTTCTGCAGGTTGAGGCCGGCGAGATCACGGAGGTGGGTGAGGGGATGGTCCAGATCCAGGCCCAGCAGTTCCTGGGCAGCCGGGTTGTGGTAGATGATGCGGCCCGAGGGCTCGGTGATGATGACGCCCTCGTCGATGAACGAGACGACGGTCTCAAGGACGGGCAGCAGATCTTCGGTATGGGGCATGGGGCCTCCGCAGTCGTGTTGCGATTGTTGCAACAACTGCAACAGGGTGCAACACGCTTGTCACTGTGGGGTGGCATGCTGTACCTTAGTTCAATCAGCCACTTATGCCGGAAGCCCCATGCCCGAGCCCGGGTTCGACGATGCAACACGGGCCGACGCATGCGGGGACAAACAACGAAAAAACATAGAGTTGCAGATTTGGCATGCCAATTGCTTATTTCTTCGATCCAGGCGAGGCATGCAGGAGTATGTGGTGAGCGAACCGGTGGTGGCGATTGAATGCGGGCATTCCGATGACCTATTCTCCGAGGCATGGGCCGAGCGCCTGGTGCAGGCATGGAACCATGATGCCGCGCTCGTCTCGGCCCTTGGGGGGATCGGTTTCACCGCTCGGGTCGCCTTCGGTCTCATCGATGAGGAGGCACCGCGCTGCCGGTTTTTCATCGACCGTGGGAGGCTGGCTCAAGCCGACAGCGTCGATCGTGCGCCCGACTGGGACGTGCGTGCCACCGCGGAGCAATGGGCGGAGTGGATGGCCGCGCCGCCCGGGCTGCTGTCGCTGGGCATGGCCTACGCCTCGGGCAGCCTCCAGTTTCGTCATGGCGACTACATCACCATGATCAAGAACCCGGCCATGGCCGGGCCGTTCGTCAAGTGTATCGAGCTCATGGCGCGCAGTTGCCGGCATGGGCAGTGAACGCGCATCCAAACAGGCACAGATGAAGGCTTCCAGCATGCATAGACAGTTGATCAATCTGGGGTTCGTTCTCGGTCTGGCTGCCGCCGCGCCGGTACTGGCCAGTGAAGTGATACCGGTGGAGACCACCAATGCCCAGGGGCAGGTGGTGATCAGCGGCACCGTGGTGCCGTACAAGGAGGTCACCCTGTCGGCACAGATCCCGGGCACCATCAAGTACGTGGCCGGGGATGTCGGCGACAGCTTCAAGGCCGGCGATGTGCTGGTGGCCATCGACGACAGCGAACTGCGGGCCAAGCGCCGGGCGGCCGTGGCGCAGCTGGCGCAGGCCGAGGCGGCGCTGCGCAATGCCCAGGTGCAGTACAACCGCGAGCTGTGGTCGCCGCAGAGCGAGAGCCCCAGCCGCATGCCCGGCATGGGTCTGCCCACCCTGTTCGACAATGTATTCACCAGGAACATGGGCGACATGATGGGATACGGCAATCCCGACATCGAACGCCATTCCGACCTGGTGGCCCGCCAGACTGGTGTGCATCAGGCGATGTCGGCGGTCGAACAGGCGCGCTCGGCCATTGCCGAGCTGGACGCGATGATCCGCGACGCCCGCTCGGTGGCGCCGTTCGACGGCGTCATCATGAAGAAATACGTCGAGGTCGGCGACACCGTTCAGCCGGGCAAGCCGCTGGTCGACTTCGCCCATGTGAAGTATCTGCGCATCAAGAGCGACATCCCGGCCCGCCTGGTCAGCAACCTCAAGATCGGCATGGTGGTGCCGGCCTTCCTCGATGTCGGCCGCGAGAAGGTCGAGGCGCGGGTGGCGCAGATCTACCCGGTGGCCGACGACAAGCACCATACGGTGACGGTCAAGTTCGACCTGCCGGTGGGGGTGAAGGGCGGCCCCGGCATGTATGCCGAGGTCATGATCCCCGACAACAGTTCCACGAGCAACGACCGGCCGAAGGTCATCATTCCGAAATCGGCCATCATCGGCGGCGGCAGCCTGCCGCGGGTACTGGTGGTTCGCGAGGACGGCAAGACCGAGATGCGGGTCATCCGTCCCGGTTCGCCCTATGGCAAGGACAAGGTCGTGGTGCTCTCCGGCCTGAAGCCCGGCGAGAAGATCGTCGATCACCCGCCGGTCGGCGCCAGTTCGGGCTGGTCGCCGTATCGCCGTTGATCCCGCTCGGGAATGCACAACGCCAACAAGAATTGCCAGAGAGTGAAGACACGACATGAGTGAGCACAACGGGAATCCGGGGGGCAACGACACCGAGCTGCAGGACATGCAGCATCTCGGTGTCGCGGGCAATCTGGCCCGGACCTTCATCCATTCGCCGCTCACCCCGCTGCTGCTGATGGTCAGCGTCGGGCTCGGACTCATCGGCCTGCTGCTCCCGCCGCGGCAGGAGGATCCGCAGATCTCGGTGCCGATGGTGGACATCTTCGTGCGTTATCCG
>JALWNJ010000160.1 GCA_026995955.1 Gammaproteobacteria bacterium | reverse complement strand
TGCCATGATCGAGGCCTGTCTTGCCCGTTTCGTCGACAACACGCTCAACTTTTCCATCAACCTGTCCATGGAGGACATGGTCGATCCGACCGTGACCGCCTATCTCTTCCACGAACTGGAGAGCCGTCCGGAACTGGCCAGCCGCCTGACGATAGAAGTGCTGGAAACCGAGGAAATCGAGGACTATGTCGCCGTGGGCAGCTTCCTGTCCCACATCCGAAGGCGGGGCAGGCACGTCGCCATCGACGATTTCGGCAGCGGCTATTCCAACCTGCGTCAGGTGCTGGACCTGGATGTCGACCAGATCAAGATCGACGCCAGCCTCATCCGCGACCTCGACAACGACCCCCAGTCACTGGCCACCGTTCGCGCCATCATCGAGTTCGCCCGCGCCGGCAACATCCCCGCCGTGGTCGCCGAATTCGTCCATTCGGAAACCATCCAGCAGATCGTGCTCAAGCTCGGTATCGACTACTCGCAGGGCTACTGGGTCGGCAAGCCCGAACCGGAACTGCCGGAGCCGGACGGAAACACCCCCTGAGACCGGCTTCAGCCCCTTCGCCACAGCCCCCGGGCCGAGAACAGAAACTCTGCCGCAATCACCACGCCATACCCGACGAGGATGCGCCACAGGCTGCCCGGATCCTGCTTCCACAGCCAGCCCATGAGCACCAGCCAGGAGGCCAGCCCCATCACCACCCCAAGAAAGGGCAGCAGCGGATGGATGCCGATGTGCCGCCACAGCCTCAGCGCCGACAGGTTGATCAGCGTAAAGATGAGCAGGAAAGTGGAACTGGCAAAGGAAGAGATGATGGTGAGATCACTGGTATTGACGAACAGGATCGTGACTGCCGTAATCCCGACCAGGGCATACACCGGTATCGGACGGTCACGGCGATGGAACCCGAAGACCCGGGGCAGGGCCTGCTCGCGCGCCATCACCATGCTCAGGCGCGCCGATCCGAACAGGGTGGCATTGATGGCCGACGAGGTCGAAAACAGGGCCGCCACACCGATCAGCACGAAACCCAGCTCGCCCAGCGAGGGCCGCGCCGCAACGGCCAGCGCATATTCCCCATACTGCTTCACCTCCCCCGGCGTCAGATTGCCCACGGCCACGAAACTCACCACCGTGTACACCAGCGTGGTGATCAGGATCGACAGCACCAGCGCACGAGGCAGGTTGCGCTCCGGATCCTGGGCATCGTTGACCGCATTGGGGATCAGCTCGAAACCCTCGTAGGCGACGAAGATCAGGGCCGCGCCCATCACCACCCCGAGCCAGCCATGATCGAAGAACGGCCGCAGGTACTCCGGCTTCACCGTAAACAGTGCGATCACCGCGAACAGTGCCAGGATCACCACCTTGATGGCCACGATCAGATCCTCGGTATGACCGCTGGCGCGCACCCCCCATAGATTGATCAGCAGGAACACCAGCAGCACCAGCGTCTCAAGGAAGTGATGCGCCAGCGAGCCGGGGCCATCACCGACCCCGAACAGGGCCGTGCCATAGGCGCCGAAGGTATAGGCATAGAGCCCCATCGTGCCCACATAGCCCACCAGCAGCATCCAGCCCACCACGCCCGCCAGCCGGCGGCTGCCGAAGGCATGTTCCACATAGGTAAAGCTGCCGCCCGCCGAACGGAACGCCAGCCCCAGCCGGGCATAGCTCCAGCCCGTGAGCAGCGCCATCAGCCCACCCAGCAGAAACGCCACCGGCGCCGCATGCCCCGACTCCGAGATCGACAGCCCCAGCACCGAAAAGATGCCGCCGCCGATCATGCCGCCGACCCCCATGGCCACCAGTTCCTTAAGCCCCAGAAGGTCCGCCCGGTTTTCGCCCGTATTGTCATCGTTCAATGTTCCGTCCCCCTTCGAACTTGTGCTGTTTGGATCTTGCCGCTTCTCTGCATGATGGAGGCGAAGACTGGAAGTCACAAGGAGCGAGGGGCCTGGGACGAGGATTGCTGTGACTCCGTTTTGCCTTGCTCCAAGTCCCAAGTTCCTTGAAACACCGGGCCCGGGAACGCACCAGAAGCAAATACCGACACCAATCCAGAACGAAGCGCCTTGCCCTTCCCTACCGTTTCCAGAACTCCGGCGTCAGCAAAACCAGCAGCGTAAACACCTCGAGCCGCCCAAGCAGCATGGCAAAGACGGAAATCAGCTTGCCGGCATCGGTCACTTCGGTAAAGTTGCTCGCCACCGCACCGAGCCCGGGCCCCAGGTTGTTCATGCAGGTGGCCACCGCGGAAAAGGCGGACAGGGCATCGAGCCCCCCGCTGTGGATCATCAGCAGCATCAGCACCACGAAGGAGCCGACATAGGCCGCCATGAAACCCCACACCGCATCCACGGTGCGATCGTCGATGCGCTGCCCGCCGACGCGCAGGGGAATGACGGCGCGCGGATGGATCAGCCGCCGGATCTCGCGCAGGCCCTGTCGGAACATGACGATGACCCGCATCACCTTCATGCCCCCGGCCGTGGAGCCGCCGCAGCCGCCCACGAAGCTGATGAAGATGAGCAGGATGGGAAGAAAGTCGGGCCAGTGCGAGAAGTCCACCGTGCCGAAGCCGGTACTGGTCACTACCGACACCACCTCGAACACGGCGTTGCGCACACTGGGCGGCATGCTGTGGTATTCCCCGCTGCTGCGCAGGATGGCACTGACCAGGACCACCACCGTGAGCACGAAGAACAGGAAGGTGCGCACCTCCGTATCCTGGAACCAGATCAGCGGATTGCGATGGCGCAGCACCAGGAAGTGCACGCTGAAGTTGATGGCACCCATCAGCATGAAGAACACGGCCACGGCCTCGATTGCGGTGCTGTGGAAATAGCCCAGGCTGTCGTCGTGGGTGGAGAAGCCGCCGGTGGAGACCGTGCTCAGGGCATGTGCCACGGCATCGAAAGGGGTCATGCCCGCGGCCCAGTAGGCCAGCGCGTTGAGCAGCGTCAGGCCGATGTAGATGCTCCACAGGAGGCGGGCGGTGGTCGCCAGGCGCGGGGTGAGCTTCTCGTCCTTCATCGGCCCGGGGGCCTCGGCGCGGTAGATGTTCATGCCCCCGACGCCGATCAGGGGCATGACGGCCACCGCCAGCACGATCATGCCCATGCCGCCGAGCCACTGCAGCAACTGCCGGTATAGCAGCAGCGAGGGGGCCATGTCGTCGAGGCCAACCAGGATGGTGGCGCCGGTGGTGGTCAGGGCGGAGACGGATTCGAACAGCGCATCCACCAGGCTGAGGTCGAGCACGAAGCGCAAGGGCATCGCCGCCAGCAGCCCCATCACGAACCAGAACAGGCCCACCACCAGAAAACCGTCGCGGGTGGCCAGGTCGCGCTGGCCCCGCTGACCGGCCAGGGTCAGCACGCCACCGATGAACAGGGCGATCAGCAGGCTGTAGAAGAAACTGCGTGCCTCGCCGTCGTCATAGGCCAGCGACACCAGAATGGGCACCACCATGCTCACGCTGAACATCAGGCTGAAGTAGCCCATGATGCGCGACACGGTGAGCAGGCGTTGCATGCGGCGTTTTCCTCTGTGACCGTGGGATACCCTGTCCTCTCCACCAGAACAGGAACGGGGAGATGTGGCTCGGGAAATTGGAGCAGACCGAAAGCCGATCAGGAAATCCGGATTGTAAAACCGCACCTGCTCCGACAACAACAGATTGCTTGCGACAACCCGCTATTCTTCGGAGCCGGGCTCCACCCTACAGATCAGAATATCCCCAGCGCGCCCTGCGTTTACCTCGGCGCCATCCGGAATCACATTGGGCGGAAGTTGAAGGAGCTGTTCATGCCGAATCGCCTCTCCCGGAGCCAGAGCAATGCGTTCCGGCTGACGCCCTGGCCGGGCGACCCCAACCGGCGCACCACCAGCAAGCCAGGTCACGGTGCCCGCGGAAGGGGCTGCCAGCCACTGTACCTGCCGCGAAGCGTTGTGCAACACCAGGCGCGCCTGCCAGCGCCCATCGGACAGCTGCTCCACCCGCATCCGGCAGCGCAGTGGAGGATCAGGGACAAACAGGAAGCCCAGATCGAGCTGCAACGGTCCACTGCCCTGCCAGCGAACCTCGATCAGGCCCTCGCCCCCGGCTGGCAGATCCAGCGAGCCGCGCGGTGCCAGGGAGTCCGCATCGCGACCGATGCGCAGTGCAAGTCCCGGCAGAGTTCCGGGCGTGCGCTCGACGATGAGCGTACCCGCCACGGGTGCCCGGAAACGGAAGCGCGCGCGATCACCGGGGCCCTCCAGGCGCAGGGTCACCGCATCGTCCACGCCGACCGGAGAGGCTGGCGGTTCCTGCGCCCGTCCCGCATACAGTTCCAGCCAGCCATGATCGTACAGGCGCAGGGCCTGTCCCGTCGGCAACACCCCATGCCAGCCCTGCCGCCCGTCGAGCACCAGCGGTTGCCTTCCCTGCAGCACGAAACGGCTCGTCGCCAGCTGCCATCGGGACCAGGGCAGTGACGCCCGATCCAGCCAGCCCTCCGGGAACCGGCCTTCTGTACGATCCGAGGCCAGGATCTCGCAGCGCCTGGCATCACGCCACAGCAACAGCAGGCGCAGCGATTCCAGAGTGCCCGTTTCGGCCTGCAATCGCCAGCCCGCCGGGGCCTGCCCACGATTCCGGATGGCCTCGGTAACGGGATGGGCCAACCATGCCTCGCCCCGGCTCAGCCGG
Source organism: Gammaproteobacteria bacterium (assembly GCA_026995955.1). Taxonomy (GTDB): domain Bacteria; phylum Pseudomonadota; class Gammaproteobacteria; order J044; family J044; genus J044. Next base: position 425 of record JALWNJ010000160.1, on the reverse strand, counting down.
AGCCCCACGCACAATGCCAACTCGCCCTCGGGCCCCGGCATGGCCAGCTCCACCACGCGCACCGCAGGCGTCATCGCATGAAGCGCAGATACGGGCAACAGCAGCAGGGCAACGAGCAGCACACACGGTCTCACGCGCCTTACCCTCCCCGGGTTGCCACCCGGCGTCAATGGCGCCTCAGCGCGGCGCTGGCGGAGAGACATAGACCTCTGCATGCAGGGTGCTGACCACCTTTCCCCAGTCGGCCAGTCCCTTGTCACCACGCAGGCGATCCAGGACCTGGTTGGCCGTCAGTGTGCTGATCTGCTTGCGGCCATGCGGCGGCAACCCCGGGCAAGTGAAGGCGTGGACCGCAATCAGTTGGTCCCCCGCGTCGTAGATGCCGGCATAACACCAGCTTGCCTTCACTTGCCCGGGGTTGCCGC
>JALWNJ010000159.1:961-5175 GCA_026995955.1 Gammaproteobacteria bacterium | reverse complement strand
CTGACCGGCCATGGCCTGAAGGATCCGGACACCGCCATCCGCCAGACCACCTCGCCGGTGCTCACCGTGGAGGCGACACTGGATTCGGTCAAGCATGCCATACTCGACAACATGGCCGACTGAGACCGCGGAGCTCCCATGCGCGCCCTGACTGCCCTGATCGTACTGCTGCTGACCGTCCTGCCGGCCCCGGCCAAGGACATCGACGGCGAGCATGCCGTGTTCGGCCTCGGCGCCCAGCCCTGCAGCCAGTACCTGGCCGCGCGTCAGGGCCGGGGCGTCCCCATGCGCCGCTACCAGGACTGGATCGAGGCCTACTTCTCCGCCTTCAACCTGCTGGTCAACAACACCTGGAACATCGCCGGCAAGCACAAGCTGCCCGAGCTGCTGCGCTGGATGGACGACTGGTGCCGGCAGAACCCCAGGGCACCGTTCATCGACGCCGTGGCCAACCTTACTGCGGTCCTCTACCCGGATCGGCTCAACCTCGCCCCCGGCAAGGACAACCGCAAGAAGTGGACCGAGGAACTCGGTCGCGGCAAGTGAGCCAACGATGACGGGGCCACGCCTCGTACTGGTGTACAACGCCGACAGCGGCCGCTTCAATGCGCTGCTGGACATGGCGCACAAGCTGTTCGCCCCCGAAACCTACCCATGCGACCTCTGCGCCATCACCCATGGCGTGTTCCGCGAGCGCGAGGCCTGGGCCCGGTTCGTCGAGCGCCTGCCGCTTCCGGTGGCCTACCTGCACCGCGACGAATTCCGTGCCCGTCACCCCGAGCTTTCCGGCGAGCCCCTCCCGCTGGTGCTGCTGGAGGAGCAGGGCGCGCCACCCAGGATACTGCTCGGCGCCCGGGAGATCGCCGCGCTGGACGGTCTGCAGGCCCTGGGGCAGGCGATCGAGACCCGCCTGGGAGAGGCGGGCAGCTGAGGGAAGCGGCCGCTCAGCGCCGCCACAGCGCCTCGGGCACGCCCGAACCGGGCAGATCCTCGGCCCGGTCGATGTCGGACAGCGGCGGCAACAGCGCGACCGGAAGCCCCGCCCGGCGCGCGCGCAGCAGCGTTTCCCGCAGCACTTGGTCACCTCCCCAGGGCATGTCGCTGAACAGCGCCCGTGCCCCGAGCGCCCGCCGCGTCATGCCGATGAGCACATAGCCGCCATCCGTGGCCGGGTTCAGCACCAGGGGCCATTGGCGCAGCAGGGCAAGGGCCTCTCCGATACGCGCCGGGGTCAGCCCGGGGCAGTCGCTGCCCACCAGCACCACGCGCTCATGATGCAGCAGGGCCCAGCGCAGGGCCGCCCCCATGCGGACACCCAGATCACCCTCGACCTGGCGCAGGCCCCGCCAGCCCCGCCGTTCGGCCCGGGCAAGCCAGGCCCGGCCTTCGCCCCCGGCAGAGCCGGTCCAGAACCAGTAGCATGCTGCAGCCACATCGGGCAGGGTCGCCAGCCGCTCGTGCAACAGCCAGCGATGCACGGCGAGGCACTGGGCGGGCGCGAGCGGGGGAGAAAGCCGCGTCTTGACCCTGCCGGCCTCCGGCAATCGGGCCAGCAGCACCAGCGCCTGCGCGCTATACTGCAGCCCCTTCAAGCGGAGTCACCCATGCGCTTCATCGATCGCCTGTCCTGGGGATACATCGTCCTGTTCTGTCTGACGCTTGGGCTTGCGCCCTTCGTGCCCATGCCGCATGTGGTGGAGAAGCTGGGCATGCTGCTGCAAGGCACCCTGCAGCGTCCGATCGATGTCTTCGACCTGTTCCTGCATGGCAGCCCATGGCTGGTAGCGGTGATCAAGGGGGTACGGGTGCTGACGGGAAGGGTGGCTTAGCGGCCCAATGGGCTGCCGGGCGCCTGTCCTGCGGGTCGGACAGGAAACTGGTGGGCGGTGCTGGGATCGAACCAGCGACCCCTGCCGTGTGAAGGCAGTGCTCTCCCGCTGAGCTAACCGCCCGATCGAGCGCCGCATTTTGCCATGTGCACCGCCGTTGTCAAGGCTGGCCGGATTCGCCCGTATCCCTGCCGCGTCGGTGCATGCCACGGTGACTGAGTTGACGCCAGCCCCACTCGACGATCAGGCTGCCCCCCAGTACGAGCCAGGTCATGGTGAATGCCGTGCGGTCGGTTTCCCACTGATGTCGCAGCAGCACGACAAAGACCAGGGTGATGACCACCACGCCAGTCAGGATGATCAGCGGATTGCCGCCATGCAGGCGGCGCATGCGCCAGTGCGATACCAGTACGAACAGATAGATCACCATGAACACGCTGCTGGTGATGGAGGCGATGCCGTTCAGATCGAAGAGCAGGGCAAACACCATCCCGAGGCCGGCGGTCAGGTACAACCCCTCCATCGAGCCGAACCACAGCTTGCGGTCGAAGGTGGCGGGCAACACGCCATCGCGCGCCAGCGCATAGGCCACATTGGCACCCCCATAGAGCGTGGCATTGAGTGCCGAGGCAATCGAAAACAGCGCCCCCCAACTCACCAGCAGGTAGCCGCCCTGACCCAGGAACGGTCGCGCCGCTTCGGCCAGGGCAAAGTCCTCGGCCTTGATGAGTTCCGGCAAGGGCAGATTGCCCAGTGCTACCAGCGTCACGCCGATATAGACGAGGGTCACGATCCCGATACTGAGGTAGATGGCCCTCGGGACGGTGCGTTCAGGATTCTGGATATGCTCCGAGGCATTGGTCACCAGCCCGAAGCCCATGTAGGAAAGGAAGAAGATGGCCGTGGCATTGAGCGTCCCGCGCAGCGACTCGGGATCGAACCGGGGCACGACACGATCGATCTGGACAGTCCAGATGCCCAGGGCCACGAACAGCAGCAGTACGCCGACCTTGATCAGCACGATCCAGAACTCGGCCCGCCCTACTGCGGCCGAACCGCGGATGCCCAGGATGGTGAACGCCAGGATCACGGCCACCTCCACCATGCTCTCCAGCCCTGCTGTTCGAGGCACGGGCAGCAGGGGCAGGAAGTAGCCGGCAAACCCCTTGGCGAACAGGCCAATGGAGATCACATAGGTGAACCAGAACAGGAAACTCAGCGCGCCCGTGAGCAGATTGTTTCCAAAGGCATGGATGATGAACTCCATCGGACCGGCATCCGATACGATGCGGCGGCCCAGCGTGGCGTAAGAGTAGGCGACCAGCAGCGACACCCCGCCCGAGAGCAGGAACACCAGCACCAGATTCTGCCCGGCAAGCTGCGCCCCCAGTCCGAAGATCGAGAAGATGCTGGCGCCGATCATGGTTCCCACGGCCAGAGAAATGGCCTGGGGCAGTGTGAGCAGGCTGGAGTCCGTTTTCATGTCCCCATAGGCTTCCCGGTTGAAGAGCGGGCAGGGTCGTTTCAGTATTTGTCCAGCTTGCCTGTTTCGGCCGGGAGATGCAAAGACTCACAGTTCGAGAGTCTGCAGGGAGGCGGACTGGGCAAGCGCATGGTCCTGCCGGGAAGCCCGATACTATCGGGGAATTTCCATGGAAAACTCCGGTATCCCGTCCCTCGAAGGTTCTTTCTTGGTCTTGAGTTCCGGTATGGGTTTTCCGGACTCGGCACCCGTTCGGGAACGGTTCCCGCCATGTCTTTTCGACTGGATCTTCCGATGGATTCCGGCACGCGATTCGGATGAGCGGATGTTGTCCTTTGCAGCGGGGGCAGTCCTGTGAACGCGATCATCGGCATATGCGTAGCCACAGGGAAACAGGATGGCAGCAGTGACCAGAACGCTCAGGGCACGGGCATGAATGCCATGGGATGAGGAACGAAAAGTCATGATATGGCCTCCTGACTAAAGCTCCCTTTCATTTGGGAGAGTAGCGGGTTGCACAACTATGTCGCTCCATCCTTGTGTCAGGTTCACAAAATTGGGGGTTTTTGACAGCCAGCCGAACGGCTGTTGGGGATTCTTCTTTTGGTGCGCCCTGAATGGCTGTGTGGCTGGCAGGACGGACGCTTGCTGCGCGAGATTGGCAGATCACAGAGCATGTCACACTTGGGCTTGCCGGTGGATGCAACCGGATCCTTCGGAATCCGAACGCGGAAGTAGTAGACCGAGCCTCGTTTCAGCAGTCGGGGATGGGACACTTCGAGACCTCCTGTGTACCAGTCATGTGGAACAGTTCGGTCTCTTTGGGTATTGATTTTGAAGGCGGGCCTGAAAAATCAGGAAGTTATCGCGAAATGGCGGTGGAAGCGTACCTTCAAACGGAG
>JALWNJ010000159.1:0-951 GCA_026995955.1 Gammaproteobacteria bacterium | reverse complement strand
AACCTCGCCTCCATTGAATTCGGTCTACAAAACGAAATCTTCATCTCAGGTATCCACCAGTAGCCAGCCGCCGCCACGGAAAACCGAAAAGATTACGAGGGGTTACGCATTAGCCGCCAAGGTAGAAATTTGACAAATATGCGCTACAATGATCCAGGCGCCCTCCAAGGTACGCTTGCCATCTGCTAGAGCAAGCGAGTAACCCGCGCCTTTTCAATATCCTGTCCTTCCCTCTGGATCGGGTCCGTGTCGGTTTTTGCGGATCAGCGAGGGCCTCCGAGTGGAGCTGGCGGAGTTCGGTGGAAAGATGCCACAGACGAAATACTGCTGACGAACGGCAACGCAATTACAATTCACTTCTACATCAAACAGTTAGCAACCACCAAAAGCCCCCATGATTTGAATACGCTAATACCCTCCAGCCGTCATCCACATCCATCATTCCGATCCCACGTTCGGCATCCGGCTCTTGACATTGATTAAGGGGTATGCAACAGGCACGCTAAGCGATCCCTGCATCCTCTAATATACCGCCGAGCCGATTGAGTTGCTTTCATCCCGTAGGTGAGCCTTCATGAAGCCCCGTACCTGAAGGAGGCAACCATGAAGCCCATGTACAGCCACTTGAATCAGAAACAACTCGCGGAATACTGGGGCATTTCAGAACGCACCTTGGAGCGTTGGAGATCCATCGGATGGGGCCCCCGGTTCATCAAAATCGGAGGACGGGTCGTTTACCGGATGGAGGATATCCTGGAATACGAGACCCAGCACCTCGCCGACTCGACTAAGTCCCGTGACCATCACAAGGCGCCGCGAAATACCCAGCCTGCCTCCACCATCAAAGCACGTGAATCCAGGTTGGCTACAAGAGTAGCGGAGCCGTCATGGAAACTGATCGCCGCGGAAATTCAGGAAGGTCTGCTTGTTTTCAAGATCCCGCAAGAGGTT
>JALWNJ010000158.1 GCA_026995955.1 Gammaproteobacteria bacterium | reverse complement strand
ATCTTCTTCTCCACCTGCAGCTCGATGGGCAGGCCATGGCAGTCCCAGCCCGGCACATAGGGCGCGTCGAAGCCCTCCAGGGTACGGCTCTTGACGATGATGTCCTTGAGGATCTTGTTGACGGCGTGCCCGATGTGGATGTCGCCGTTGGCGTAGGGGGGGCCGTCGTGGAGAATGAACTTCGGCCGCCCCGCGCAGTGTTCGCGCAGGCGCTCGTAGAGCCGCTGCCCTTCCCAGCGCGCCACCATGTCCGGCTCGCGTTTGGCCAGGTTGCCGCGCATGGGGAAGTCGGTCTGCGGCAGGTTGAGGGTGTGCTTGTAGTCGCTCACGGCAGGCCCTGATGTTGGCAAAGCGACAAGTTTAACAAGAGACGGGCCGGGCGAGGAACGCGCGTGCGTCCTCGGCGTCGCGCGCGATCTGCTCGGTCAGCGCCTCGAGCGAGTCGAAGCGCGCCTCGTCGCGCAGCTTGTGCAGGAAGTCCACCGACAGGTGGCGGCCGTAGAGGTCGCCCGCGAAGTCGAACAGGTGCACCTCGAGCACGAACTGGGTGCTCTGCGCGTCGATGGTGGGGCGCACGCCGAGGCTGGCCACGCCCGGGCGCGGTTCCTCGGGCAGGCCCCAGGTCTCCACCACGAAGATGCCCGAGAGCGGCGGCGCGTAGTCGCCGAAGGGCATGTTGGCGGTGGGGAAGCCCAGCTCGCGGCCCAGCTTGTTGCCGTGCACCACCCGTCCGCTGAGGCGGTAGGGCCGGCCCAGCAGGCGGGCCGCCGCGTCCAGATCGCCCTTGCCCAGCAGTTCGCGGATGCGGGTACTGCTCACGCGGCAGCCGTCGACCAGGAAGCTGGGGGTGGGCGAGACGCCGAAGCCGTGGCGGCGGCCGGCGGCACGCAGGAAGTCGATGTCGCCCTCGCGGCCGCGGCCGAAGCGGAAGTCGTCGCCGATCACCAGATGGCGGATACCGAGCCCCCGCACCAGGATGCGCTCCACGAACTCCGCCGCCGACAGGGCCGCCAGCGCGGCGTCGAAGCGCAGCAGCAGCACGCGGTCCACGCCGTAGCGGTTGAGTGCCTGCAGCTTCTCGCGCAGGCGGGTGAGCCGGCCCGGTGCCTGGCCTCGGGCGAAGTATTCGCGTGGCAGCGGCTCGAAGGTGATGACCGTGCCGGGTACATGCAGCTCGGCGGCCTTGTCGGCGAGCTGCCCCAGCACCGCCTGGTGACCCAGGTGCACGCCGTCGAAGTTGCCGATGGTGGCGACACAGCCGTGATGACGGGGGCGCAGGTTGTGCAGGCCGCGGATCAGTTCCATGGGCGCAGTATATCAGTGCCCGCGCAGGCGATCGTGATCGTCGATGAGATGGATGTGACAGTCGCAGCCGGACCGGTTCCAGCACCACAGCACCAGGTTGCGTGCCCCTCGCTGTGCATTGGGTGCGAACGAGGGAACCACGATGCCGTGGATGCCCGCGGCGATGAGCCGCGAGGCCAGCTCCCAGCTGGGTGGGGTCAGTCCTTCGGCAGCCTGCAGTTCCCAGGGGCAGGCCAGTGTTTCGGGCAGGATGCCTTCACGGGCGAGCAGGCGTTCGTCGGTGAGATCCAGGACCGGCGGGCAATCGACCTCGTAGGCGCACAGGGTAACGGGCTGTGGTCGGTGCGGGAAACCCTGCTGGTATTCGGCCCAGGCAGTGGTGACCTCGAGCGAGGTGTACAGTGCCGGAACACCGCGTGGATTGAAGCGCCCGCCATGCAGTGCGGCTCCTTCACCCGAGAGGGGCTCGAAGGCCCAGCCGGGATGGTGGGCACGATGTACCAGGCCGCGAAAGCGGGTCATGGGATCAGGCGTAGCCGCCCTGCGCGATGCGTCCCAGATGGCGCAATACCAGATCGGCCTTGCCCGCCTTGACCAGATCCTCGGCAGTGGCGTCACCCAGACTGGGGATGGGCTCCGAGCGGTACCAGGCATAGGCCTGGAACAGGCTGCCGCACCAGGGTTCGACACGGTTCAATACCATGACCATGTCCCGCAGGCGTTTCTGGGCGCGTTTGGAGTGCAGCCGCTGGCGCTTGCTCACGGCCTCGACCGGCAGACCGCTGAGTTCGGCCACCTCCTTGACGGTGGTATGCAGGGATTCGGCCAGGCGGCGTGGATTGACGAATCCGTTTTCGTCGAGGAATTGGCGTGCATGAGCCATCTTGCCCCTCTTTCAGCACCTTTTCATGTGTGTATTATGGGGTGGAATTGGGGTTTGGGCAAATGATCGGTGTTGCGGGCGGGGGCGGTCAGCCTTCTGCCGCGCGGGGGCCATTGGGTTCCACCACCAGATGCACCCCCAGGGCGCGCAACACCCGCATCACGGTATCGAAGCGGGGCGCGGCGCCCTCGCGCAGCGACCGGTACAGGGCCTCGCGGGCCAGACCGGAGTGACGGGCGATCTCGGTCATGCCGCGGGCGCGGGCAATGGTGCCCAATGCTTCGATCAGGGCGTCGGGATCGTCTTCTTCCAGTACCGCGGAAAGGTAACCGGCGATGTCGTCCGCATCACGCAGGTATTCGGCAGGATCGAAGTCCGGGAGTTCGGAAACACGGATTTTTTTGCTCATGAATCAGTCCTCCAGTGTCCTGGCCAGCGTGATGGCCCGCTCGATGTCGCGGCGCTGGGTGGACTTGTCACCGCCACCCAGCATCAGGATCAGGGTCTCTTCCCGGACCGTGTAGTACATGCGCCAGCCCGGGCCGAAAAAGGCCCGCATTTCGAAGACGCCCTCACCGACGGGTTTCACATCGCCAAGATGTCCTTTTGCGGCGCGTTCCAGCCGCCGGACGAGCCGACCGCGTGTCATGGGGTCTTTCAGACCATTCAGCCACGCGACGAACTCTGGCGTCTGCCTGATCCGGTACATTCGAAGAGTGTAGTCGATCGGTTACGGTGAGGCAAGCCGATTCCAACGGCGCAGGTGGATTCGGGTACTGCCTCAGAGAGCGCGCAGGTGACGCGGCCGCACCCCGAGCAGCAGCAGGGCAAGGGCGTAGGCACCTGCCCCGGCGACGATGAGACCACCGAGCCAGGCCGCGCGCAGCGGGGCGTGCATCGCCGGCCAGTCGCCCGGGGGCGGCGCGAGCCACCACAGCAGGGCGCCCATGGCGAGTGCCGCGGCCAGCCCCCGAATCATCAGGCCGAGGGTGGTCGCCTGCGGGCGGAACACGCCCTGCGCGCGCAGCCGGTGCTGCAGCAGGCCGGCGTTGGTCCAGGCCGCCAGCGCGGTGGCCAGCGCCAGGCCGGCATGGGGGGCGATCCAGCCGCCCAGGTACCAGGGCAGCACGATGGCGAGGTCGAGCAGGACATTGACGGCCACCGCGACGATGCCGATGCGCACCGGGGTGCGGGTGTCCTGGCGCGCATAGAAGCCGGGGGCGAGGACCTTGACCAGCATGAAGCCCGGGATGCCCAGCGCATAGGCGGCCAGGCTGTAGCCGGCCATGCGCGCGTCGTGGGCGTCGAAGGCACCGTACTGGATGAGGGTGACGAGGATGGGTCTGGCGAGCACCACCAGGCCCACGGTGGCGGGGATTGCCAGCAGCCAGGTGAGGCGCAGCGCCCAGTCCAGGGTGGTGGCGAAGCCCGCGCCTTCGGCTCGGCTGTGCTGGCGCGACAGGCGCGGCAGGATGACGGTGCCGATGGCGACGCCGAACAGCGCCAGCGGCAGTTCCACGAAACGGTCGGAGTAGTACAGCCAGCTGATGCTGCCGGTGACCAGGAAGGAAGCGATGAGGGTGTTGACGAGGATGTTGAGCTGGGTCACCGAGGAGCCGAACAGGGCCGGCAGCATGAGCCGGCCGATGCGGCGCACGCCGGCATGGGCCAGATCCAGGCGCGGGCGGGGCAGCATGCCGATACGCGCCAGCGCCGGCAGCTGCAGGGCCAGCTGGGCCAGGCCCGCGACGAGCACGCCCCAGGCCAGGGCGGTCACCGGCTCGGCCATGCGCGGCGCCAGCCACAGGGCGGCGCCGATCAGACTCAGATTGAGCAGTACCGGGGTGAAGGCGGGCACGGCAAAGCGGTCGTGGCTGTTGAGGATGCCGGCGGCGAGCGCGGTGAGCGAGATGAACAGCAGGTAGGGGAAGACGATGCGCAGCATCTCCACCGCCAGCTCGTGGCGCGGCGTACCCGGTTCGAAGCCCGGCGCGAACAGGCGGATGAGCAGCGGGGCGGCGAGGATGCCGATCGCGGTGATGGCCATCAGCACCAGCCCCAGGGCGCCGGCGGCGCGATCGGCCAAGGCGCGGGCGGCGGCCTCGCCCTCGGCCTCGCGGGTGGCGCTGAACACCGGCACGAAGGCCTGCGAGAAGGCCCCCTCGGCGAACATGCGGCGGAACAGGTTGGGGATGCGGAAGGCGACGAAGAAGGCGTCGGTACCCCCGCTGGCGCCGAAGGTGACGGCGATGACCACATCGCGCAGGTAGCCGAACAGGCGCGAGAACAGGGTCATCGCGCTGACGACGGCGGAGGCGCGCAGCAGTCCGCGGCTCAGGTCGGCAGGCCTCCTGCCGGGCTGGGGATGGGCGTGGTCATGGGCGGCAGGATAGCGCAAAGCGCATCAGCAGGCACGATGCGGCAGTTTTCCACAAAAGCTGTGGACAACTTTGTGGATGGCTTTTGAAGAAACGGCCCGGTCTGGCATGCAGGCTGGACTTTCGTTGGATTGGTCAAAAAATGACCATGTGACGCAAGTCACTGATTCTGCGTTTTAATTTTCCGGTTCGGTAAAATATCCATCAGCAGATTCTAATTTTCTCCCTGCTGCGCCATAATGCCCGGGTTTCTGTGCACAAGACAGCCCCGAAGGTCGCGTTCCATGCCCCATTCCGCCCCCGCCATCGGCTTCGTCAGCCTGGGTTGCCCCAAGGCGCTGGTCGATTCCGAGCGCATCCTGACCCAGTTGCGGGCCGAGGGCTATGTGCTGTCCGACAGCTACCAGGGGGCCGATCTGGTGGTGGTCAACACCTGCGGCTTCATCGACGAGGCGGTGGCCGAGTCGCTGCAGGCCATCGGCGAGGCGCTGGACGAGAACGGCCGGGTGATCGTCACCGGCTGTCTGGGGGCCGATGCCGAGCGGGTGCTGGCGGCCTATCCGCAGGTGCTGGCCGTCACCGGCCCGCACCAGTACGCGGCAGTGATGGAGGCGG
>JALWNJ010000157.1 GCA_026995955.1 Gammaproteobacteria bacterium | reverse complement strand
CGCCGATGGCGATGGCGATGCCGCCCAGCGACATGATGTTGGCGTTGATGCCCTGCGCGTTCATCACCATGAAGGCCGCCATCACCCCCAGCGGCAGGCTGATGACCGCCACCAGAGAGGAGCGCAGGTGGAACAGGAACACCAGGCACACCAGCGCCACCACGATGAACTCTTCGATGAGCTTTTCGCTGAGGGTGCGTACCGAGCGCTTGATCAGCGCCGAGCGGTCGTAGGTGGGCACGATCTCCACGCCCTCGGGCAGGCCGGGCTTGAGTTCCTCCAGCTTTTCCTTGACCTTGCGGATCACCTCCAGCGCATTCTCGCCATAGCGCATGACGATGATGCCGCCGACCACCTCGCCCTCGCCGTCCAGCTCGGCCACGCCACGGCGCATCTGCGGCCCCAGGCGCACCTCGCCCAGATCGCGCACCAGGATCGGCGTACCGTCCTTCGACACGCCTACGGGGATGGTCTCGATGTCCTCCACCGAGCCCAGATAACCGCGGGTGCGGATCATGTACTCGGCCTCGGCCAGCTCGATGACCGAACCGCCGACCTCCTGGTTGCCGTTGCGGATGGCCTGGCGCACGCGCGACAGCGGGATGCCGAAGGCGCGCAGCCGGTCGGGGTCGATGACCACCTGATACTGCTTGACCATGCCGCCCACGGTGGCCACCTCGGCCACGCCGGGCACGGTCTGCAGCTCGAACTTGAGGAACCAGTCCTGCAGGCTGCGCAGCTGCGAGAGGTCGTGTTTCCCGGTGCGGTCCACCAGCGCGTACTCGTACACCCAGCCGACGCCGGTGGCATCCGGGCCGAGCTGCGGGCTCACCCCCTGCGGCAGGTCCTTGGTGGCCTGATTGAGGTATTCCAGCACCCGCGACCGTGCCCAGTAGGGGTCGGTGCCATCCTCGAACAGCACATAGACATAGCTGTCGCCGAAGAAGGAATAGCCGCGCACCGTCTTGGCGCCGGGCACCGACAGCATGGTGGTGGTGATGGGATAGGTCACCTGGTCCTCCACCACCTGCGGCGCCTGACCCGGGAACGGCGTGCGGATGATGACCTGCACGTCGGACAGGTCGGGGATCGCATCCAGCGGCGTCTGCTTCACCGAGATGACGCCGGCCACCGCCAGCAGGGCGGTGAGGATGAGCACCAGGAAGCGGTTCTCGATCGACCAGTGAATGATCTGCTTCAGCATCGCGTCACTCCCCGCCCTTGTGGCCTTCCGGCGTGGCGGCAGCCGGCTCGGGGGCCTGTTCCTTCGGCTGGGTCATGCGCAGCAGACTGGCACGCAGGTTGCTCTCGGAGTCGATGAGGAACTGGCCGGAGACCACCACCTCATCGCCCTCCTTCAGCCCGCCCAGGATCTCGGCCTTGCCATGGCTGACGATGCCCACGGCCACCTTGACCGGCTCGAAGCTGCCATCGGGATTGCGCAGAATGACGCGCTGCTCGTCGGCATAGCGGATGATCGCCTCGCGCGGCACCACCAGCACGCCACGCTTGGGCCCGCCGTAGATCACCGCATCGGCGAACATGTTCGGCTTGAGCGCACCATCCTTGTTGTCCATGCGCAGGCGCACGGTGAGGGTGCGGGTCTTCTCGTTGAGGGTCGGATAGACATAGTCCACCTTCCCCTCCCACACGCGGCCAGGCATGGCGGCCACGCGCACCTCGACGGGCTTGCCCACCTCGACCCAGGAGAGCTGATGCTCGAACACGTCCACCCGCACCCACACCCGCGACAGGTCGGCAATGTCGTAGGCCTGGGTCTCGGGCTTGATGTACATGCCGTCACGCACGCCAAGGCTGGTGACATAGCCGGTGCGCGGCGCCAGCACCGGCACCACCCGCGTCACCTTGCCCTTGCGCTCCAGGCGACGGATGACGAAATCGGGCACGCCGAGCAGCTGCAGGCGCAGCCTGGCCGAGGCCATCAGCGAGTCCTTGCTGCGCCCCACCAGGTTGCGGCTGCTGCTGCGCTTGGCGACCAGGTATTCCTCCTGCGCCGAGACGATCTCCGGCGCGTAGTACTCGAACAGGGGCTGGCCCTTCTTCACGAAGTCGCCCACCGCGCGCACGTGGATCTTCTCGATCCAGCCACTGGCGCGCGGATGCACATGGGACACGCGATCCTCGTCGGCAGTGATGAACCCCACCGTCTCGATGTACTTCCACAGCGTGCCGCGCTCGACCTTCGCCGTGCGGATGCCCAGGTTCTGCTCGATCCAGGGCTTGACCTTCACCTTCGGCCCGGCTTCGTCGGCATACACCGGCACCAGATCCATGCCCATGGGCGACTTGCCCGGCTTGTCGCGCTTGTAGCTCGGATCCATCGGCGCCACCCAGTAGAGGATGCGGCGGCCGTCCTTGTCCTGGCCCGCATCGCCACCCTGATCGGCGCTGGCCGTTTCCTCCTCGGCCTCGAGCGGCACCAGGTCCATGCCACAGATGGGGCAGTTGCCGGGCTTGTCGCGTACGATCTGCGGGTGCATGGGGCAGACGTATTTGGGATCGGCGTGCTTGACCGCATGCTCCAGCGCAGTGTCGTCGGCGGCCTCGGCCAGCGACTCGCTGGGCTCGGGGGTCGATCCATCGCCGCAGGCGACGAGCAGCAGGGCCGCGGCCAGCGGCAGGGCAAGGCGAAGGATGTGCTTGATTCGGTTCATCTCGTTCATGGCTCCGGTGTTTCTGGACTTGAGCGCAAGGCGCGCAACGGGGCGGCGGCACCTCTGTCCGCGGGCATGAACGACTGGGGGACGACCGTGCTTGCCTGACCCCCTCAGCCGCACATGCGCGGGCAGAGGGCAGCCGGGGCGGGCCCGAAGGGGGTGTCAGGGAAGGCGGGAGACGCAGTGTCGGAGAGCGGTCGTGCAGACGCACCGGTCCCGCGAGCCCCGAACCGCGTTCGGGCGCCCCGGGATCAGGCGATGTCGGGTGGCGTGAGCGGCGGGTAGGTCAGCGAGACCCAGGCGGGAAGTTCGAGCGTCAGCCGCTCGTGGACGGGAACCACGGCGGTCTGGGGCAGTGCCGGCAGCATGGCCGGGAGATGGCCCAGGTCGTGACAATGGCAGGACTGCTTGCCCTGCTGATGCTCGTCGGGGCAGCAGGCGTGCTTGGCACCACTGGCATGGTGCATCTGCCCCATGGCCGGGTCGCTCCCGTGATCGAACTGGCACGGCGCATAGTCCGCCAGCACCTGCAGCGGCAGGCTGACGGTGAGCAGCAGAAGCAGAATGTGCAGCAGTCGTTTCACGGATGTTCCCGTTCTCGGTTCCTGTACCTATGATACTAGCAAACGAAAATGGTTCCCATTTGATCTGGATCAGGCGGAGATCACTTCTTCTCCGGCTTCCAGATGCCGAAGGCCTCCTGCTGGGGCGGCGGAGGCGCCGCCTGGGCGGTACGCTGACGGATCACGTCCTCGCTGATCTGCAGCATGATGCGCTTGAGTTCCTCGATGAAGTCCTCGCGCTGCTTGCGGTCGAAGTCCTGGTGCGCCAGCACGAACCCGGAGATCGCTGCCAGGTACTGGATGGCGATGCCCTCGTCACGGGCCTGCGGGTCGTGCCGCACGACGGCGTTCAGGGTGTCCTCGATCATCGGCAGGGTCAGTTCCAGTCCGCCACTCATGGCCGGCCTCGCGTCGGTTGTGGGTTCATGATCCGCATTGTGCCAGCGGCCGACGAGCGAAGGGAATGTCCACAGTTTTCATGCCGGTTTGGACTGCGGCCAGGCAAAGGAAAAGAAAAAGGGGCGGGTGCCGAAGCACCCGCCCCTTTCATGGTATCGCCCGGGCTCAGGCGGCCTCTGCCGAGGCCTCCCGGGTGAACACCAGCTCGTCGCCCGAGACATCGACGCGGATGGTGTCGCCGGGGCCGAACTCGCCGGCCAGGATCTTCTGTGCCAGCGGGTTCTCGATCCGCTGCTGCACCGCGCGCTTGAGCGGACGCGCCCCGTACACCGGGTCGAAGCCGGCCTCGCCGATCTTGTCCAGCGCGGCCTCGGTGACCACCAGGTGCATGTCGCGCTCCTCCAGCCGCTGGCGCAGGTTGTTGAGCTGGATGTCCGCGATCTTGCGGATCTGCTCCTGCGTGAGCGGATGGAACACCACCGTCTCGTCGATGCGGTTGATGAACTCGGGCCGGAAGTGCTGCCCGACCACCTCCATCACCGCGGTCTTCATGGCTTCGTAGTCGTTGGTACGCGCCATCTCCTGGATCAGCTGCGAACCGAGGTTCGAGGTCATGATGATGACCGTGTTGCGGAAGTCCACGGTACGCCCATGACCGTCGGTGAGGCGCCCGTCGTCCAGCACCTGCAACAGGATGTTGAAGATGTCCGGATGCGCCTTCTCCACCTCGTCGAGCAGGATCACCGAGTACGGCTTGCGGCGCACGGCCTCGGTCAGGTAGCCGCCCTCCTCGTAGCCGACGTAGCCCGGCGGGGCACCGATGAGCCGTGCCACGGAGTGCTTCTCCATGAACTCCGACATGTCGATGCGCACCATGGCGTCTTCGGTATCGAACAGATACTCGGCGAGCGCCTTGGTGAGCTCGGTCTTGCCCACGCCGGTAGGGCCGAGGAACAGGAACGAGCCGATCGGACGGTTAGGATCCGCCAGGCCGGCACGCGAGCGCCGGATGGCGTCGGCCACCGCCTTGACGGCCTCTTCCTGGCCCACCACGCGCTTCTGCAGCACCTCTTCCATGCGCAGCAGCTTCTCCTTCTCGCTCTCCAGCATCTTCGACACCGGGATGCCGGTCCAGCGCGAGACGATCTCGGCGATGTCCTCGTCGGTGACCTTGTTCCTCAGCAGGTGGGTCTCCTGCATCTCGGCCTGGGTCGCCATGTCGAGCTGCTTCTCCAGATCCGGGATCACCCCGTACTGCAGCTCGGACATGCGCGCCAGGTCACCGGCACGCCGTGCGTGTTCCAGCTCGATGCGGGCCTGCTCGAGCTGCTCCTTGATGTGCGCGGTGCCCTGCAGGGCGGCCTTCTCGGCCTTCCACACCTCTTCCAGGTCGGAGTACTCGCGCTCGAGCTTCTCGATCTCCTCTTCCAGCGCGGCCAGGCGCTTCTTGGAGGCCTCGTCGGTCTCCTTCTTCAGCGCCTCGCGCTCGATCTTGAGCTGGATCAGGCGCCGCTCCAGACGGTCCATCTCCTCCGGCTTGGAGTCGATGGCCATGCGCAGGCGCGCAGCGGCCTCGTCCACCAGGTCGATGGCCTTGTCGGGCAGCT
>JALWNJ010000156.1 GCA_026995955.1 Gammaproteobacteria bacterium | reverse complement strand
CTGCTGGAGGCCGATGTCGCGCTGCCGGTGGTCAAGCAGTTCATCGACGAGGTGCGCGCGCGTGCCGCGGGACAGGAGGTACTGGGCAGCGTCACCCCGGGACAGGCCTTCATCAAGATCGTCCACGACGAGCTGGTGCGCGTCATGGGCGAGCACAACGAGCGCCTGGACCTGGCCACCCAGCCGCCGGCGGTCATCCTCATGGCCGGCCTGCAGGGCGCGGGCAAGACCACCACGGTGGGCAAGCTGGCGCGGCTTCTGAAGGAGCGCGAGGGCAAGTCGGTCATGGTGGTCTCCGCCGATGTGCACCGCCCGGCCGCCATCCGCCAGCTCGAGACCGTGGCCGGCCAAGTGGGCGCCGAGTTCTTCCCCAGCAGTGCCGATCAGCCGGTGGAGGAGATCGTGCGCGGCGCGCTGGATGCGGCGCGCAAGGGCTTCAGGGACGTGCTCATCGTCGATACCGCGGGCCGCCTGCATGTCGACGACGAGATGATGGAAGAGATCCGCCGCATCCATGCGGTGGCCAACCCGGTGGAGACCCTGTTCGTGGTCGACGCCATGACCGGTCAGGACGCCGCCAACACGGCGCGCGCCTTCGACGAGGCCCTGCCCCTCACCGGCGTGGTGCTCACCAAGGCCGATGGCGATGCCCGCGGCGGTGCCGCGCTGTCGGTGCGCAGCATCACCGGCAAGCCGATCAAGTTCATCGGCACCGGCGAAAAGCTGGATGCGCTGGAGCCCTTCCATCCCGACCGCATCGCCTCGCGCATCCTCGACATGGGCGATGTCGTCAGCCTGGTGGAGGAGGCGCAGCAGAAGCTCGACCAGGAAAAGGCGCAGAAGCTGGCCGGCAAGCTGCGCAAGGGCAAGCAGTTTGATCTCGAGGACCTGCGCGACCAGCTCCTGCAGATGGAGAAACTGGGCGGCCTGTCCGGCCTGATGGACAAGCTGCCGGGCATGGCCAATCTGCCCGATCATGTGCGCAAGCAGGCCGATGACCGCCAGTTCCGGCGCATGATCGCCATCATCAACTCCATGACCCCGCAGGAGCGGCGCCACCCGGCCATCATCAAGGGCTCGCGCAAGCGCCGCATCGCCGCCGGCTCCGGCACCCAGGTGCAGGATGTCAACCGCCTGCTCAAGCAGCACCAGCAGATGGCCAAGGCGATGAAGAAGTTCAGCAAGGGTGGCATGGCCAAGATGCTCAAGATGATGGGCGGCAAGGGCGGGGGTGGCTTGCCGCCGGGCATGATGCCGTTCTGAATTCCAGCCGAGGAAACCCGAGATGCCCCCGATCCGCCTGCTGACCACCCTGCTGCTGTGCCTGCTGGCGCTTGCCGCCGTGGCCGGCGAGTCGCACGATCCGCGCCTGCTGCGCCTGGTCGGCGACAGCTGGCCGCCCTATGTGGACGAATCGCTGCCCGGCAAGGGCGCCGCCACCGAGGTGGTCACCACCGCGCTGGAGCGCGTCGGCTACCGCAGCGCGGTGCAGATCCGCGAGTGGGACTATGTCAAGCAGGGCGCGGAGCTGGGCATCTTCGACGGCCTCATCGCCGCCTGGAAGACGCCCGCGCGCGAGCAGCGATTCCTGTTCAGCGAGCCCTATCTGGTCAGCCACATCCACCTGGTCAAGCGCAGCGATGCCGATTTCGGCTTCGACCAGGTGGGCAGGATCCGCGGCCTGGTGGTGGGCGTGGTTGCCGGCTACCGCTACAGCGACAAGACCTACCGCAACGACAACCTGATCCTGGTCGAGTCGCACCATGTGCTGCAGAACCTCGACCGTCTGCTGAAGGGCGAGATCGACCTTACCCTGGCCGATGCGCGGGTGCTCAAGTACCTTATCGCAAAACACTTCCCGAACGAGGCCAACCGCTTCGTCATCTCGCCGCAGGAATGGAGCCAGCGCCCGGTGCATTTCGCGGTGAGCAAGATGAACCCGCACCATGCCGAGATCGTCGGCGCCTTCAACCGCGCGCTGGAGGCGATGCGCCGCGACGGCACCCTGAAAGCCATCTACCGCCGCCACCTGGAGGGGGAATGACGCCATGAAAGCCCTGCGCATCCTTTCCGCCCTGATGGTTCTGGTGCAGCTTGCCGCCTGCAGCACCCTCAGCGTGCAGAGCGACTACGACCCGGACTACGACTTCAGCCGCCTCAAGACCTGGAGCTGGGTGCCGAATGCCCAGCCCAGCCAGGACGTGCGCATCAACAACGACCTCATGCGCCGCCGCATCGAGCGGGCCATCGAACAGGTGCTGGCCGCGCGCGGCTACCGCCGCATCGACAAGGGTACGCCCGACTTCCAGGTCAACTGGTTCGGTGCCATCGACCGCAAGATCCGCTACGAGACCATCAACCACTTCTACGGCGGCATCGGCTACGGCCCCTACTACGGCGCCTACTGGCCGGCCTACAGCCACACCTATCCGGTAGAGTACGAGCAGGGCACCCTGATCATCGATGTGCTCGACGGCAAGACCCACAAGCTGGTCTGGCGCGGCACCGGCTCCGACTACGTCACCGAGCACAAGGACCCGGCCGAGCTGGACAAGGGCATCCGCGAGGCGGTGGAGAAGATCCTGGCCAATTTCCCGCCCCGCCGGGAGAAGAAAACCGTCGATCAACAGCCCGAACCAGCGTCCCGCTAGGCGGGTAGCGCAAATTCGGGCTTCCCTTCCGGGTCCGCAGGCCTTAAAATTGCGCGTTTATCTCGCCGGGTCTGTATTCCGGCGACAACGGGTTTTGAAACTCCAAGCAAATTCAAGGACTTGTAGATGATCACCATTCGACTTGCACGCGGTGGCGCCAAGAAGCGTCCCTTCTACCACATCGTGGTGACCGATTCGCGCAAGCGTCGCGACAGCGGCTACATCGAGCGTCTGGGCTACTTCAACCCCAACCCGCGTGGCCAGGAAGTCGGTCTGCACATGGATGCCGACCGCATCGAGCACTGGCTGAAGGAGGGCGCGCGCCCGACCGAGACGGCCGCCAAGCTGATCAAGGCCTTCCGCAAGCAGGCGAGCTGATCGTCGCCCCGATGGCGGACGACCGGTCCCGGCGCATTCCGCTGGGCAGGATCAACGGCCTGTTCGGGGTGCGCGGCTGGGTCAAGGTGTTTTCCTTCACCAGTCCGCGCGAAGGCATCGTCGAATACACGCCCTGGCTGGTCAAGCGGGGCGAGGAATGGGTCCCGATGCAGGTGCAGGCGGGACATCGGCAGGGCAAGACGGTGGTGGCCAAGCTCGCGGGCATCGACGACCGCGACAGCGCCGAGGCCCTGCTGGGCAGCGAGATCGCCATCGAGCGTTCGCAGCTGCCGCCGCCCGAGGCGGGCGAGTACTACTGGATCGACCTCATCGGCCTGCGGGTCGAGACCACCGGGGGCGTGCCCCTGGGGACGGTCGACTATCTGATCGAGACCGGCGCGCACGACGTGCTGGTGGTGAAGGGTGATCGCGAACGGCTGATCCCCTTCGTGCCCGGCCACCATGTCCAGGAGGTGGACCTGGAAGGCGGGCGCATCGTGGTGGACTGGGATCCGGACTTCTGATGCGTTTCGATGTCGTCACGCTGTTTCCGGAGTTCGTCGCCATGGTGACCGAATACGGGGTGGTGGGGCGCGCGGCCCGCGCCGGCCAGATCGAGCTGGCGACCTGGAACCCGCGCGACTACGCCACCGATGTGCACCGCACGGTGGACGACCGCCCCTACGGCGGCGGCCCCGGCATGGTGATGAAGATCGAGCCGCTGCGGGCGGCGATCCGCGCGGCGCGGGCCGCCAACCCGGGGGCACCGGTGATCTACCTCAGCCCGCAGGGGCGGCTTCTGGATCAGCCGGCGGTGCGGGAGATGGCCGGACGGCCCGGGCTGGTGCTGGTGGCCGGACGCTACGAGGGCATCGACGAACGGCTCATCGAGCTGGAGGTCGACGAGGAATGGTCCATCGGTGACTATGTCCTGTCCGGTGGCGAGCTGCCGGCGATGGTGGTCATCGATGCCGTGTCCCGGCTGCTGCCGGGGGTGCTGGGCGATGCCGAATCGGCGCAGCAGGACTCCTTCACCGAGGGCCTGCTGGACTGCCCGCACTACACGCGGCCCGAGGAATACGCGGGCCTGCGCGTGCCCGAGGTGCTGCTGGGCGGCCACCATGGCCGCATCGCCCGCTGGCGCCGCAAGCAGGCACTGGGGCGCACCTGGCAGCGGCGACCGGACCTGCTGGCCCGGCTCGAGCTGGACGAGGACGATCTTGCGCTGCTCGAGGAGTGGCGCAGCGAACAGGCGCCGGACTGACGGCAGCGAACACGACAGGCTACGACCGAACACTGAACACGATTTGACACCCAGGGGTACAAGGCAATGAGCAACATCATCCAGGAACTCGAAGCGGAGCAGATGAACCGGGAGATCCCGGAATTCGCGCCCGGCGACACCGTGGTCGTCCAGGTGCGCGTCAAGGAGGGCAACCGCGAGCGCCTGCAGGCCTTCGAGGGCGTGGTGCTGGCGAAGAAGAACCGCGGGCTCAATTCCTCCTTCACCGTGCGCAAGATCTCCCACGGTGAGGGCGTGGAGCGCGTGTTCCAGACCTACAGCCCGGCCATCGCCGAGATCAAGGTCAAGCGCCGCGGCAAGGTGCGTCGCGCCAAGCTCTACTACCTGCGCGGCCGTACCGGCAAGGCGGCCCGCATCAAGGAACGCATCTGAAGCCAGACGCGGCCTTGAAACACGCTTTGGCCAACGGGCGCATGTCTTCGGGCATGCGCCCGTTTTCGTGGCTGCTGGCGCTGCTCCTGCTCTGGTCGCTGTCTGCCACGGCCCGGGCCGATGCCGGCGAGGACATCCGTCGCATCGCCGTCGCCGGCGCGGTGGACCTGGCGCTGCAGATGCTCGATCGGGTGCAGCCCAAGCCACAGCGCCAGCTGGCACGCTGGGCGCAATGGGAGGCGCTGCGGCTTCGCCTGCTGGCCGACAAGCAGGACTGGACCGCGCTGCTCAAGCGTACTGAAACCCTGCCCGACGGCGCGCCAACCGGGTTTCGCGACCAGGCCGGCCACCTGCGTGCCCGCGCCCTGCTGGCCACGGGCCGCCCGGCCGAGGCGCGCCGCCAGTGGGCGCGGCTGATCTGGGAACGCGGCCTGCAGGCCGAACCCCGCACGCTGCGGCGCTGGCGGTTTGGCGTCATCGAGGCGCTGATGGCCGAGGGCCGGCCGCAGCCGGCGCTCGCGGCCTGGCGCCGCTTCCAGCACGACTACC
>JALWNJ010000155.1 GCA_026995955.1 Gammaproteobacteria bacterium | reverse complement strand
TGCGTTCGGTCAGGGTCTGGTGCAGAAGATCGGCATTTTCCTGCAGGCGCTGCAACAGACGGATGTTGAAGTCACGCCGTGCCTGGGCCAACTCCGTGAGCAGCGAGAGGTTGTCCTGGCGCAGGCGCAGGAAGTCGCGGCGCGCCTGCAGCCAGGCCACTTCGGCGCGATCTTGCAGGGCATCTGCGCCGCTCGCCGGCGCGCCGGCAGCCGCCGCCGGGGTATTGCCGACCAGGCTGGCCAGCCGGGCATTGATGCGCACCAGCTCCTCACCGTCCTGCTTTGCGGCCGCGAGATAACGGGCAAGGTCGCGTTCTGCCGCGTTCAGTTCGCCGCGCACCCGGTCGATGGCATCCATGGTGCGATCCAGTTCGCGTTGCAGTCGGGTGTCGCTCCAGCCAGTCAGGACACTGGCAGACAGCACGGACGGAAGACGACGCCGCTGCAATTCGGCCAGTTCGTCCGGCGCCTTGCGCAGCCGGGTCTTCAGGGCCTCGCTGCGCGTCAACACCTGGCGGCGTCGATCCAGGAATTCGGCCGCACGATCCAGTCGCGCCAGCAGTTCCTTGCGCCGGCCATCGCCCAGCTCCCCCGCCTCGGTGACACGCTTGCGTTCGGCCGCGATCTCCCGGGCCAGCTCACTGGCATCGTCACCACCGGCCGCCCATGCCATGCTGGTCGCCAATACCAGCAGCAGAAACAGGCCCAGCAATCTCAACCCTGTCCCGGGGCGGAAGTGCGCATGCGACGGATCCTTGCAAATGGACGACGGCATCAGGCATCCGATGGAATGGTAGACGAATTCCGATATTAACGCGTCGCCCGGGCCGGCAACAGGTGTTCCACCGAACCGGGCAAGCTGCTAACCTTTCCGTAACGGTCACAGGGAACCCTGCCATGCGTCTCGTCCTTTCCATACTTGCCGACGATCGTCCCGGCATCGTGCGCGAGATCACCGAGCGCGTGCTCGAACATCAGTGCAATGTCCTCGACAGCCACATGGCGACGCTGGATGGCGTGTTTGCACTCAACATGCTGATCGAGGGCGACCGGCAGCGGATCGCGGCACTGGAACAGGGCCTGTGGCAGGCTGCCGAGGAAAACCGGTATTCGGTGGCGCTGCGCCAGGCCGGTCCCGAGCCGGGTGCGCCCGCAGGGGAGCACTGGACGGTTCGGGTCACGGCCATGGATCATCCCGGCATCGTCAACCGCGTGGCCCGCTTCCTGAGCGACCGCGGCATCAACATCGAGCGCATGGAAACGCGCAGCGAGGCAGCGGCGCACACCGCAACGCCCATGTTCTCGGTGGACATGCAGGTATTGCTGCCAGCGGGCTTGGCGCACGACGCGCTGCTGCAGGACTTCGAATCCCTGTGCCAGGAATACGGCCTGGACGGCCAGATGCAACCCAGCCAGAAACGAGAAGGAGCCCCCACATGAGCAAGCCCGAAATCGGCAAGCCGGCGCCGGACTTCGAGGCCCCGGCCACCCGCAACCGGACCATCCGCCTGTCGGACTTCCGGGGCGAGCGCAATGTGGTCCTGTACTTCTATCCCAAGGACAACACCCCCGGCTGCAGCCAGGAGGCACAGGACTTCCGTGATCACTGGCGCAGGTTCACCAGCCGCAAGACCGTCATCCTTGGCGTCTCGCGCGATTCGCTTGCCTCGCACGAACGCTTCCGCGAAAAGTTCCAGCTGCCCTTCGACCTCATCTCGGACCCGGACGAGGTGGTGTGCACGCTGTACGATGTCATCAAAATGAAGAACATGTACGGCAAGAAGGTCCGCGGCATCGAACGCAGCACCTTCCTCATCGACCGGGACGGCATCCTGCGCCGTGAATGGCGCAAGGTGAAGGTCAAGGGCCATGTCGAGGAAGTCCTGGAGGCCGTCAAGGAACTGTGAAGCCCGGTCCCGACACCCCGCTCGCCTGCCGGGCCGCTGCCCTGCCCCGCCTGCTCTCCGTGACACGCCCGCCCCGTGCGGGCGTGTTTCGTTTCCATTGCCGATGAAGATGAAACAAGGAGTCATCGTGACAGAAGCCAACGGAAAACGCCTGTTCGTCCTCGACACCAATGTGCTGATGCACGATCCCACCTCGCTGTTCCGCTTCAAGGAACACGATCTCTTCCTGCCCATGGTGGTACTGGAAGAACTGGACAAGGCCAAGAAGGGCATGTCCGAGGTATCGCGCAACGTGCGCCAGGTCAGCCGCTTCCTCGACGAGCTGATGAGCGGGCTCGACGCCGAGCAGATCGGTCACGGCATCCCGCTGGCGCCGCCGGAAATGATGGAGAACGACTTCGCGCCCAGCGGCAAGCTCTACTTCCAGACCCGGGTAATGCCTGCCGCCCTGCCCGAAGGCCTGCCCGGCAGCGTGCCCGACAACAACATCCTGGCCACCGCACTGGCGCTGCAGGAGACCGAGCGCGACCGCCGCGTAACCTTGGTCTCCAAAGACATCAACCTGCGCATCAAGGCCGCGGTGGTCGGCGTGCACGCCGAGGACTACTACAACGACCGCGTGCTGGACGATGTCAGCCTGCTCTATTCCGGCTACTGCGAGCTGCCGGAAGACTTCTGGGACAGCCACAGCCGGGACATGGAGTCCTGGCAGGAGGAGGGCCGTACCTTCTACCGCATCCGCGGCCCGCTCACCGAGCGCTGGCTCCCCAACCACTGCATCCACATGGGTGGCGACCAGCCCTTCTCCGCCATCGTGCGCGAGGTGGGTGATGGCGAGGCGATCATCGAGCAGGCGCTGGACTACACCAGTCCGCGCCATACCGTGTGGGGCATCAATGCCCGCAACATGGAGCAGAACTTCGCCCTCAACCTGTTGATGGACCCGGAGATCGACTTTGTCACCCTGGTGGGCGCCGCCGGTACCGGCAAGACCCTGCTCACGCTGGCCGCCGGCCTGGCACAGACCCTGGAGGAGAACCGCTACAAGGAGATCATCATGACCCGCGTCACCGTGCCGGTGGGCGAGGACATCGGCTTCCTGCCCGGCACCGAGGAGGAGAAGATGACCCCCTGGATGGGCGCGCTGATGGACAACCTCGAGGTGCTGACCCACTCCGAGGCCGGCGGCGACTGGGGCCGGGCCGCCACCAACGACCTGATCAGCAACCGCATCAAGATCCGCTCGCTCAACTTCATGCGCGGGCGCACCTTCCTCAACCGCTACATCATCCTCGACGAGGCACAGAACCTCACGCCCAAGCAGATGAAGACCCTGGTGACCCGTGCCGGGCCCGGCACCAAGGTGGTGTGCCTGGGCAATGTCGCCCAGATCGACACGCCCTACCTCACCGAGACCTCGTCCGGACTCACCTTCGTGGTGGACCGGTTCAAGCACTGGCCACACAGTGGGCACATCACCCTGCGACGGGGCGAACGCTCGCGGCTGGCGGACTTCGCATCAGAACGACTATAGCCCGGGATGGGCTTCAGGCCGGCTCCCCACTGGGCCAGGCATGCAGCACGGCCTTGACCACAGTGGCCAGCGGAATCGCGAAGAACACGCCCCACAGGCCCCACAGGCCGCCGAAGAAGAGCACCGCGGCGATGATGGCCACCGGATGCAGCTTGACCACCTCGGAGAACAGCAGCGGCACCAGCAGATTGCCGTCGAGGAACTGGATCACCCCATAGGCGACCAGTGCGTACCAGAACGCGCTGTCCAGCCCCCATTGCAGATAGGCCACCACGGCCACCGGGATGGTCACCACCGCCGCGCCCACATAGGGAATGATGACCGACAGGCCCACCAGTACCGAGAGCAGCATGGCGTAGTTCATGCCCAGCAGCAGAAAGGTCACCCAGGTGACGAACCAGACGATGAGAATCTCCAGAAACTTGCCGCGCACATAGCTGCCGAGCCCGGCGTGCACCTCCCGCCAGACCTGCCGTACCAGGCCGTTGCGCACCGGCAGGAAGCGCCGCAGCCAGGCGAGGATGAGCGCCTTGTCCTTGAGGAAGAAGAACACCAGCAGCGGCACCAGCACCAGGTACACCAGCAGGGCAATGACACTGATCAGCGAGGCCAGCGACAGCGACAGGATGCGCTGCCCCAGCCGCGCCGCCTCGCCACGCAGCACGTCGATGAGCGCCAGCGCCTGCTGTTCGGAGAACAGCGCCGGATAGTGCTGCGACAACTGCATCAGCGCCTGCTGGCCATGGCTGAGCATGGCCGGCACCTCGCGCAGCAACTGCCCGGCCTGCTGCAGCACCAGCGGCACCAGGATCAGCAGGATGCCGATCACCAGGGCCATGAACAGGGTGAACACGATGCCTACCGCCACCAGCCGTGGCATGCCGGGACAGCAGGCCAGCCGCTCGACGGCGGCATCGAGCAGGAAGGCGATAATCACGGCAGCGATGAGCGGCGCCAGGATGCGCCCCCACAGCACCACCACCGCCACGCCAACCACCAGCAGCAGGGCCAGGGCCAGCACCTGCGGGTCGGAGAAGTAGCGCTGATACCAGAGGCGCAGCGGCGAGTTCATTCCTCTCCTTCCACCATCCTGCGGTAGGTCTCGGCGAACAGCGCCTCCAGCTCGTCGATGACCTCGGCGGCGGGTCGCCCCTGCATCACATGCTGCGCCATCAGCGCCGAGGTCTGCTGGAACAGCCGGTCGCGGTCGATCATGGGGTAGGTCTCGGCCAGGCGCCGGATGGCCTTCGGAACGCTCTCGTTCTCGGGACGCGGGATGTCGAGCGGTTCCGGCAGAGGCGCATCGGCTGGGGCTGCTTCCTGCCGCCGCTCGGCCAGGAACTCGGCAAAGGCCAGCAGCGTGCGTTTCCCCTCCTCGTCGAGGCTGCGGTAGAGGCGGCGCAGCTTCTGCTCCTCGGGGCTGCCGGCCGCAAGTCCCGACGGGAATCCGGGAGGTCCCATGCCGCCGATCATGCGCCGCGCCCCCCGGCCGCGGTGCCGGGGACCTCGCAGTAGTTGCGGGCGAAGTCGAGCAGTTCCTCCATCGCGCGGGAGCGAAACTTCTGCCGCTGGCGTACGAAGGAGAACGGCCGCTCCAGTGGCGGATCGAGCGGGATGCCCTTGAGAATGCCAAGCTGAAGCTCCTTGCCGATGGTGGTGCGCGACAGGATCGACACCCCCATCCCGGCCTGCACCGCGCCCTTGATGGCCTCCGAGCTGCCCAGCTCCAGGCACACGCCCAGCTGCTCCCGTTCGATGCCCTGGCTGATCATGTATTCCTGGATCACCTCGCGGGTACCGGAGCCCTGTTCGCGGCAGATGAAG
>JALWNJ010000154.1:1169-5270 GCA_026995955.1 Gammaproteobacteria bacterium | reverse complement strand
GAAGCCCGGCAGGCCGCGGTCGGGCAGCTCCGGAACCCGGCCCTGCCGGGCTGGGTGGCAGCGCTGGGGGCGCTGCTGGCGCGGGGGGTCATCCTGCTGGCCGACTATGGCTGGTCGCGGGCGGAGTACTACCATCAACAGCATGCCGAGGGCACCCTGGTCTGCCACTACCGGCATCGGGTCCACGACGATCCCTACTTCCTGCCGGGCGCGCAGGACATCACCGCCAGCGTGGACTTCACCGCCGTCGCCGAGGCGGCGGATGCGGCCGGCCTGGCGGTGCTGGGCCATGCGCCGCAAAATGCCTTTCTCATCGGCGCGGGGCTGGAGGCCGTGCACCGCGAACTCCTGGCAGGGGCCGATGCGGCGCGGGCCGCGATGCTCTCGGCCGAGATCCAGAAACTGATGCTGCCGGGGCAGATGGGCGAGCGCTTCCGGGTGATGGCGCTGGGCCGGTGTTATGATGCGCCTCTTTGCGGATTCGGCTGGCAGGACCACCGCCACCGGCTATAGACAGACGAACTCGGGAACCTCATGGACTGGCTGCAGACGCTCGTACTTGCCCTGTTGCAGGGCGTCACCGAATTTCTCCCTATATCCAGTTCCGCGCACCTGATCCTGGTGCCGGTGCTGCTGGGCTGGCCCGAGCAGGGGCTGGCCTTCGACGTTGCCGTGCATGTCGGCACCCTGCTGGCGGTGGTGGTCTACTTCCGCGCAGAACTGATGGGCATGGCCCGGGCCTGGTTCGCCTCGCTGACCGGCCGCGGGCTGGATGCGGAGGGCCGCCTGGCCTGGGGCGTGCTGCTCGGCACCATCCCCGTGGGCCTGGCCGGGCTCGCCTTCAAGGACCTGATCGAGGGGAGCCTGCGTGGCGCGGCGGTGATCGCCACCACTACCCTCGTCTTCGGGCTGTTGCTGGGGCTGGCCGATCGCCTGGCGCGCGCCGACGGGCGCAGCGAGCATCAGCTCACCTGGCGCGATGTGCTGCTGATCGGACTGGCGCAGGCCGTGGCGCTCATCCCGGGCACCTCGCGCTCCGGCATCACCATGACCGCCGGCCTGTTCCTGGGCCTGTCGCGCGAGGGAGCGGCGCGCTTCTCCTTCCTGCTGTCGATCCCGGTGATCGTGCTGGCCGGCGGGCTGGAGGCCCTGGAGCTGGTCGAGTCCGCCCAGCCCGTGGCCTGGGGCGAACTGCTGCTGGGAGTTTTGGTCTCCTTCGTCTCGGCCCTGCTGGTGATCCATTTCTTCCTCAAGCTCATCGCCCGCATGGGCCTGATGCCCTTTGTTGTCTATCGCCTGCTGCTGGGTGGAATGCTAGTGGTTCTGGTTGTAGCCGGGGCGCTGTAAATCCCGACCTAGGTACAATGGTCTTTCCTCTCTGGTACTGCTAGTATCTCGCCTACCTTTACGACAGGCAAAGGCCAAAGAAGAACTCAATAATGCTTGGTCCGTAAGGGCTTCGGAGGGATGGTGCATGTGCCGTATTGCTTGTGTTCCGGTTCTTCTGGGGTTGCTGGGGTTCTGTTCTGTTTTGATTGCCGGAGATGATTATCTTGATGCCCTGGAAGCGGAGGCGTCAGGAGTACAAGTGGATCCGGCGAGTGCCGAGTTCGAACCAAAAACTTTGCAGCGTCGCTCTCGGGTTGTACACACCAACGCGCTGAGGGGTGGCGCCATCGATTTGCCCGCTGGACTGGATGCCGTAGAATTCGAGCAAGCTCTCCAGCAGTCCATGCCATCCAGCTATCTCTTTTACTGGAATTTGCCGGACGCAGCGCGCCAGGAGGTTTTTGTCAGGTATGCCAATGGCGCATCTGCTGCCGAGCTGCGAGAGCTGATTCTACGGCTGCGGAGTGCAACCAGAAAGCCTTGATTCGTGATGCATTTGATGATTGGGGATGTCATGAAGTTTCTCATTAGGACACTTGTACTGCTGATCGCGGCTTCACCCGTACTGGCGCTGGAGGTGAAGATTTCTCCTGAGAAGGAATATGTCCTGGTGGAGCACCAAGGCAAAGTGGTCCGCATCCAGCGCATCCAGGACCAGAAGCACACCATCACCGGAAGCTTTGCGCGCACCTCGCGCAAGTGTCCGCCGTTCTGCATCCAGCCCATGCATCCGGCACCGGGCGTGGAGACCATCGGAGAGCTGGAGCTGATGGACTTCATGGAATACAAGCTGCCCGATCACGAGGGCTATCTGATCGATGCGCGCTTGCCTTCCTGGCATCGCAAGGGGACCATCCCGGGTTCCATCAACATTCCCTTTACCACCTTTCTGAAACAACCCGATGATCTGGAGGTCATCAAGGCGCTGGAGCTGCTGGGCGCAAGGCAGCGGGAAAAGGGCAGTCTCGCCGATGCGCTGGCGGAATGGATGTCCGGCGGCAAGATGACCGACTACTGGGACTTCTCCGATGCCAAGCCAGTAGTGCTGTGGTGCAACGGGCCCTGGTGCGGCCAGTCGCCGCGCGCCATCCGGGCACTGATCAAGCTGGGCTATCCGCCGGAGAAGATCAAGTATTACCGCGGCGGGATGCAGCTGTGGCAGCTGTTTGGCCTGACCACCGTGGTACCGGAGGCAGAGGACGAATAGCCGCCCGCGTTCAGTCGTGCACGACGGGTCAGGCGCGCCTCGCGCCGGGTCCGACTCAACCAGAAGGGGCGCGATGCAGGCACGGGTCGAACCGATCGTCGCGCCCGAGTCTTGCGGCGGGTTCCCAATGACCGGCCTGCAGGGCCTCGGGCGCCAGATCGGGCTGGGCGCGGCGCTGTGGCGCCATCAGCGGATCCAGAGGGTCTTGATGTTGAGGAACTCGTGCATCCCGTGGTGGGACAGCTCGCGGCCGAAGCCCGAGGCCTTGACGCCGCCGAAGGGCAGCCGCGGGTCGCTCTTGACCAGGCCGTTGACGAAGGCGGAGCCGCACTGCATGCGGCGCGCGAAGGCCTCGCCGCGTGCCGTATCGCCGGTCCACACGCTGCCGCCAAGGCCAAAGCGCGAGCCATTGGCGATGCGCAGGGCCTCTTCCTCGTCGCGGGCGCGGATGACGATGGCCACCGGCCCGAACAGCTCTTCCTCCCAGGCCCGCTGGCCGGGCTGCACGCGATCGATGATGGAGGGGGCGTAAAAGGCGCCGGGCCCCTCGATCTCGTGGCAGCCGGTAACGGCCACCGCGCCGGCGGCGATACTGTCCTGCACCTGCTGGTGCAGTTCGGCGCGCAGGTCGCGCCGGGCCATCGGCCCCAGCGAGGTGTTCTCGTCGAAGGGATCGCCCACGCGCAGCGCCTCGACGCCGGCCTTGAAGCGCTCGAGGAAGGCATCGGCGATCTCGTCCACCAGGATGAAGCGCTTGGCGGCGATGCAGCTCTGGCCGGCATTGAGGAAGCGTGACATCACGCCCTGCTGCACGGTCCAGTCGAGATCGGCGTCCTCCAGTACCACGAAGGCATCGGAGCCGCCCAGCTCGAGCACCGACTTCTTGATCTCGCTGGCGGCGATGCTGGCCACCGAGCGGCCGGCCGGCTCGCTGCCGGTGAGCGTCACCGCATGCACCCTGGGGTCGCGGATGACCCGCTCCACCTGTGACGCACGGATCATCAGGGTGGTGAACACGCCCTCCGGGGCACCCGCCTCGCGGAAGACGCGCTCAATGGCCAGCGCGCACTGCGGCACATTCGAGGCATGCTTGAGCAAGCCGATGTTGCCGGCGGCCAGTGCCGGTGCGGCGAAGCGGAACACCTGCCAGAAGGGAAAGTTCCAGGGCATCACCGCCAGCACCGTGCCCAGCGGCTGGTAGGCGACCAGGCTGCGCGAGGCATCGGTCTCGATGATCTCGTCGGCAAGGAAGCGCGGCGCCTCTTCGGCATAGTAGTCGCACACCCAGGCGCACTTCTCGATCTCGGCCCGCGCCTCGCGGTAGAGCTTGCCCATCTCCAGGGTGATGAGGCGGGCCAGTTCGTCCTCCTGCGCGCGCAGCACTTCGGCCGTGCGGCGCAGCAGGGCGCAGCGTTCCTCGAGCGGTGTCCGTTGCCATTTCGGCCGTGTTTCATCGGCTCGGGCCAGGGCCTGTTCGATGCGTGCCTTGTCCCAGGCCTCGAAAC
>JALWNJ010000154.1:0-1159 GCA_026995955.1 Gammaproteobacteria bacterium | reverse complement strand
ACCGCGGAATTGATTCCGCGTTCCCCCGCTCATACTATACCCGACAGGTTGGGCCCGACCGCGCCCGAATCAAGAGGATTCCTGCATGAAGACCCGAAGGGTTGCCATCTTCGGCGGCACCGGCTTTGTCGGCCGCCATCTGTCCGCCCGCCTGATCGACTGCGGCATCGAGGTGCGGGTGCTCACGCGCAACGCCCAGCAGCATCGTGACCTGAAAGTGTTGCCGGGTCTGCAGCTGATCGAGGGCGACCCCTACGATGGCACGGACCGGGCGCGGGTGGTGGCCGGCTGCGATGCCGTTGTCAACCTGGTCGGCATCCTCAACGAACAGGGGGCGGCCACCTTCCGCCGGGCTCATGTGGAGCTGCCCAAGGGCATCCTCGAGACCTGCCGTCAGCAGGGCATCCGCCGCCTGCTGCACATGAGCGCGCTCAACGCCGATGCCACCCGGGCGCCGAGCCAGTACCTGCGCAGCAAGGGCGAGGGCGAGAACCTGGTGCACACCTACGGGCGCGAGGTGGCGGTGACCAGCTTCCGTCCGTCGGTGATCTTCGGCCCCGAGGACAGCTTCGTCAATCGCTTCGCCCGCCTGCTCAGGCTGACGCCCGGGGTGTTCCCGCTGGCCTGTCCCGATGCCCGCTTCGCGCCGGTGTGGGTGGGCGACGTGTCGCTGGCCTTCATCCAGGCGCTGGGCGACCCCTGCAGCCACGGCCAGCGCATCGACCTCTGCGGGCCAAAGGACTACCGTCTGCGCGAGATCGTGGACTTCGTCGCCCGTACCATCGGCGTGCGCCGGGCCATCGTCGGCCTGCCGGACTGGGCGGCGCGGCTGCAGGCACGTGTGCTGGAGTGGGTGCCGGGCAAGCCGTTTACGCGCGACAACTACCTGTCGCTGCAGGTGCCGAGCGTGTGCCCGCCCGGCAGCGAGCGCTGCCCCAACAGCATGGAGGCGCTGGTGCCCACCTGGCTCGGCGACCGGCACCACGAGATCCGGCTGCAGAAACTCAGGGCCATGGCCCGGCGGCCATGACGCCCTATCTGGTCGGTGGGGCGGTGCGCGATGCGCTGCTCGGCCTGCCCGTGAATGAGCGCGACTGGGTGGTGGTGGGCGCCACGCCCGAGGAGATGGTGGCGCGGGGCTTCCGCCCGGTGGGCAAGG
>JALWNJ010000153.1 GCA_026995955.1 Gammaproteobacteria bacterium | reverse complement strand
CAGCAGAAGCGCATCAGGGACCTGTCGGGTGGCGAACGCAACCGCGTGCACCTGGCCAAGCTGCTCAAGAGCGGCGGCAATGTGCTGCTGCTCGACGAGCCCACCAACGACCTCGATGTCGAGACCCTGCGCGCGCTGGAAGAGGCCATCCTCGACTTCCCCGGCTGCGTCATGGTCATCTCGCACGACCGCTGGTTCCTCGACCGCATCGCCACCCACATCCTCGCCTTCGAGGAGGACGGCGGCGTGACCTGGTTCGAGGGCAACTTCCGCGACTACGAGGAGGACAAGAAGGCCCGCCTCGGCGAGGAGGCCCTGGTGCCGAAACGGGTCAAGCACCGCAAGCTGGCCTGAACGGGCATCCTTCGCCCCATGAAACGAAGCGGGCGGCCCCAGGGGCCGCCCGCTTCGTTTTCAGGTCGGTCTCCCGCGCCCGGGATCACACCGCGGCACCATGCTCACGCGCCAGCGCCTTGACCGCCTCATCGTCCGGATAGAGCGCGCCCATCTCCCGCTGCATGCGCCAGTCGGCGAACAGGCAGGCCAGTTCGGGGTCGGTGCCATGACAGCCGAGCACGGTGAACACCGCCTCGCCACAGCGCCAGGGCCCCTCGCCGCTCAGCTCGCCCCGTTCCAGGTGGATGTAGGGCGCGGGATCGGCGGCCTGCTCCCAGAACAGGTCGAAGCACAGCACCCCTTCCGGATGCGGAAAGGCCTCGACGACGACCCGTTTCTCGCCGCTGTCGCGCCGGCGCATGGCCAGCGGCACGGTGACGCTGAACAGATCGGCCATGGCTCAGAGGCGGGCGGGGATGATGAACTCGGTCTCCAGCATCTCGCCGTTGGTGTCGATGCGTACATCGGTCACCCCCGGCAGGCGGCTGAGAATGTAGCCGGCCATCAGCATCAGCATCTTCTCGTTGTCCTGATGGATGGCCGTGAGGATGCGGTCGGCCGCCACCTGGCAGCGCATCTCGGGGCTCAGGTCGTCCACCCAGGTGCGGCTCATCTGCCAGCCGCGATCCATGTCGGCATCCATCTTGGCGAAAAAGTCCTCGGCCTCCTGCAGAAAGCCCTCTGGCAGTTCGATGACGCGCATCTCGTCGTCGATGAACACATTCAGTTTCATGTCTCACTCCTCGGATTCGATGCCCCTATTCAACCACGCCACGGCGTGTGTTTGTACCGACAGGCCGCGCGGGAATGACGCCCCGGCATGCTAGAATCGCAACCAAACCTCACGGAGTCGCAAGCATGCTGGTCACCATCCCCGATGTCCTCGACGACGCCACCCTGAAGCAGGTGCGCGAGATCCTCGACCGCTCGCGCTTCGTCGATGGCCGCCTGTCGGCGGGCATGGCCGCGCGGCGGGTGAAGAACAACGAGGAGATGGCCGACGACCCGCAGACCATGGAGCGCATCAACAACCTGGTGATGGGCAGCCTGGTGCGCAACCCGGTGTACCAGGCCGCGGCCCTGCCGCTCAAGGTCGCCACCCCCTTCTACGCCCGCTATCAGCCCGGCAAGTACTACGGCGACCATGTGGACGACCCGATTATGGGCGCACCGCAACGCTACCGCACCGATGTCTCCATCACCCTGTTCCTCAACGAACCGGAGGAATACGACGGCGGCGAGCTGGTGGTGCGCACCGAGTTCGGCAACCAGGAGGTCAAGCTGCCGGCCGGCCATGCCGTGATGTACCCCTCCTCCAGCATCCACCACATCAACGAGGTGACGCGTGGCGAACGGCTGGTGGCCGTCACCTGGGTGCAGAGCATGATCCGCTCACCCGAGCAGCGCGCCCTGCTCTACCAACTGCACCAGGCCCGAGAGACCCTGCTGCGCGAACGCCCCGAGGCTCCGGAGACGAAACAGGTCGACATCAGCTATGTGAATCTGGTGCGCATGTGGGCCGAACTCTGAGCCCCTCGACCGCTTTGCCCTGCACGCAAAAAGGCCGGCTTTCGCCGGCCTTTTCAACAAGTTGCAGCCTTTTCCTCGAGCTGAAACTTACTTCCAGAAGTTGACCTCCTGGCTGGCCAGCTCGCGCACCTGGGCGGCCAGCTCATGGTAGCGCTCGCGATAGCCCTTCAGGGGGCTGTCGTCGCCGGGCACATAGTACTCTTCGGGATCAATGCCCTGCTGGCGCTCGTACTCCTGGAACTTCTTCTGCATTTCCAGCATTTCCTTGATCAGCTCGTTCTTGTCAGCCATTGCTCTGTCTCCACGGTCTGAATCTGGGGGTTTGGACTGGCGCCGATTCTAGCATGCCGCCGAACCGGCGCCATATCCCTTATGGGGTGTCGATCAATACCCACCCTTGCGACGGGTCTCGGGCAGGCCGGCGATGCGGGTGCCCTGCTTGCTGGGCATCAGCGGGAACAGGTTGTACAGATCCTTGGAGGTCACCTTCTTGCCCCAGCGCTTGCCCATCTCCTTGATGATGGTGCGGTCGTTGGGCTGGTGCTGGCCGTTGTTGTAGTACTCCTCGCGCAGGTAGTTGATCACGTCCCAGTGTTCCTGGGTCAGGGTGATGCCCTCGTGCTGCGCCATCGCCTCGGCCAGGCCCTCCGACCACTCCTCGATGTTCACCAGGTAGCCGTTGGCATCGGTTTCGTAGGTCTTGCCGTCGTATTCAATAGCCATTCAAACAACCTCCCGAAAAAACAAAGTTGCAAATTAAACCACTGAAAAACCAAGATTAAAAGGGGTCAGCCGGCGAAATGCTGCTTTTCGGCCTCCTTGCCCACCGGCTTGATGCCCTTGTGCGGCAGGAACAGGCCACAACCGTGACGGCGCCAGGGACCGATACCCCGCTGCTGCACCCGCACAGAATCTTCCGGGCTGAGATCGGCCAGCATCACCGACCGGGTCTGCACCGGCCCGCCGGGCAGGCGCAGATCGTGCGCCTTGCCGCACATCATCTTGCGCGCACGCACGCCCATGTCGCGCAGTTCGCCATGCATCCAGTCGAGGAACTCGGGTTCTTCCATCGGCTGCTCGGCGGCGACATAGCGGGCGAAGATGGTGCCGAGCGGGCTCAGCTTCTTCACCGCGCTCTTGCCGGGTACCAGAGTGTGGCCGCCTACCTCCAGCTCGGTTCCGGACAGGGCCGCACGCACCTCTTCGACACGATGCTGCGGCAGGCGCAGGGTCATTCGGGTGCGGCGTGACAGGTGCATCAGGGCATCGGGGTCGCTGGGGCGCTCCCATCCGTTGGCCGACTCCGCCACATGAATCAGGTGCAGCCCGGTGCCGTCCTCCTCGTCGAACCAGGGCAGAACCGAGAGAATGGCATCGTGCAGGGCCTCGGCGTGGTCGTTGGGCAGCATGCGGCCCGACACCACGAAGCTGACATCGACGATGTCGTCCGGCACGACGAACGGGTCGCGCTTGTCGTCCTCTTCCCAGTAGATGCCCATGGTGGTGGTCTCTCCCCGCTCAGGCCCGGGAGAAGACGATTTCCAGATCGTCCTCCCAGTCCTCCGGGGTGTCCTCGAACGGCGGCTTGACGTCGATCTGGAAATGCATCTCGCCCTCGCGGGCCCGTCTGCGTACGGCCTCGCACAAATCCTGATAATTCTTCAGGTCGTGTTCCTGAATGAGAATTTCACTCAAATACAGCATGTTACACAACCTTTATCATGTTCTGATCGAAAACCGGGATGGCGTCGTAATAGCGGGCACGGTACAGCAGCCGCCCGCTGCCGGCCCGCGCGTCGTCCTCGAAGCCGGTTCTGGCGTGCAGCACATTATTGCAGATGACACCCTGCCCCGACATTAGCCGATGGTGATAGGCGGGGCTATCCCCTGCGTCGAGGTAGGCCCGGATGCAGGCCTCGGCCTCACGGGTGGCAGGATCGTCGCGCCACTCGATGTTGCGGGTGCGCGCGGAATACCGCATGTGCAGACGCCCGTCCGGCAACAGCGAGAACACCGGTCCGGTGCGTGCGCCGCGGATCTCGATCCCGTTCTCGATGTTCGGCGGGATGGTCATCGCCTGCGGATGGAACAGCGCCTCCACCATCCTCGGATCGGTGTCACGCAGGTGGATGTACACCAGATCCGGGTCCAGGAGCCACGACTCGCCCCCGCGCGCTGCCGGACGCACGCAATGCAGGACAAAGGCATGGATCTGGCGCGAAGGCTCGTTGTAGTAGCCATCGGTGTGCCACACCAGGCGACGATTGGTGTACGGAATGTAGTAACGCTTGCGCCCGCTGTCGTCCACCTGGAGCGAGGTCACCTTGTCCTCGTCCGAACACAGGTTGCCATCCAGATGCCGGAGCCCCAGCGCGCGGTTGCGCGCCAGCAGATCGGCCTTGGACTCGCCGGCCTCCGGAAGCTGGTAGAGCGCCATGTTGCAGCGTCGCAGGGCATCCAGAATGCGCGCCCGCTCTTCGGGCGTCAGGCGATCCGACCGCTCCAGGGGAACCAGCAGCTCGACGGGATCGTCCGGACGCTCGTCAAGCTTGCGCGCACGCCACTCCCGATAGGCGCGCGCGCTGCCATCGGGGAGGAAGACGGCCGCACCCGGAGCGGTAGCCTCGCTGGGATACGCGTTCATCGAACACCTCGAAGCATGGATCGGGTGGTCCATTGTATATATATGTGTCTTTCGCGGACAGGGGACAAGCCCCGAAGTTGAATTCCGCCGCGGGAGTGCTATGCTTGCCCGGCTCGACTGTGCAGCCTTGGGAGCAAGCCCGGACTATCCCCTTTGGGATAGCCCCCCATTTCCCGAGCACCCCAAGGGTAGGATTTGCCGCGGGGCGAATCGAGCATAGACTTCGTGTCACGCTGAGGGTGCGATGCACCCGGGCATGAATTCAATGGCCCGGCCCGCCCCGGGCGGCCAGGCCTGAACCCGATGTTCAGTATTGAATGACTTGCGAAACCTGCCATCCCTAGCTTAAGGAGATCGCCATGGCTAATAAGCATTACCCCACTCCGATGCTCGACGTGCTGGAAGAAGGCCCCTGGCCGAGCTTCATCAGCGGCTTCAAGCGCCTGCGCGACGAGCACCCCGACGAGCGCATCCGCAGCGTGGCCAACGGCCTGCTGGGTCAGCTCGAGCACTCCTACGAGACCCGCATGGGTTACTGGAAGGGCGGCACCGTGTCCGTCTTCGGCTATGGTGGCGGCATCATTCCGCGCTTCTCCGAGGTCGGTGACGCATTCCCCGAGTCCAAGGAGTTCCACACCCTGCGCGTGCAGCCGCCGGCAGGCAACTTCTACACCACCGACATGCTGAACCAGCTGGCCGACAGCTGGGAGAAGTGGGGTTCCGGCCTGATCACCTTCCACGGCCAGACCGGCAACATCATGTTCATCGGCACTACCAC
>JALWNJ010000152.1 GCA_026995955.1 Gammaproteobacteria bacterium | reverse complement strand
CCGCGAGGTGGCCCACGAGGTACTGCAGATCCAGCAGTGGCTGACCGGCCGTGAGTTCGACGAGGAAGCCCTGGTCGGGGCCATGGCCGAGGCCTTTCTCGCCGACCCCGGTCACAAGTGCATGGGCCGCAGTGCACCGGCGCGTCTGCAACGGGCCCTGAAACAGGCCCGCGAGGCCGGGCTCGATCTGCCGCGGCTGGCGGCCCTCGGCCGCAGACGGGAGGCAACACGCACGGCATGAGCCGCAGACACCCCACTTCGTTGCGTCGCATTGCCCTGCACAATGTCCTGGTGACGCTGCTGGTCATCCTCCTTGCGGCCGTCTTTGCGGGTGGCACCTTCCTGCAGGTGCTGCAACACCGGGAATACGATCTTGCGCGGCAACTGGCCGGAAACCACGCCCGCCTGATTGCCCAGCACATCGAAATCTACCGCCGCATCGTGCAAAACCTGGCCGGAACCCGGGCCGTGCGCGACCTGGTGCTGATCGGCGACGCCGAAGCCGCCCAGCGCTGGGCAAGCGAGCATCGCCTCCTGCTCCCGGACGCCGTGGGCCTGGCCCTCATCGACAGCGACGGCAACCTCCTCGGCAACCCGCCGGCCCAGCGCGTGGGGCGGTCCTGCCTGATCGACCTCGACCGTGCCCTGGCCGAAGGCACGGGATTCGATCTGCCGACGCACTTCGAGGTTCGCGGCCTCGAGCACTACGACCTGATCGTGCCGATCACCGATGACAACGGCGAGCGCATCGGCCTGCTGTTCAGCAGCTTCCGGCTGACGACCCTGCAGACACTCATCGACGGCCTCACCCGCGACGGAAGTGCCCTGGAACTGCGCAACGGCGAAGGTCGCATTCTTGCCGCCCGCAACAACCTGTCGGAAGGAGACGAGACGCTCGACTTCACCCTGCTCATCAGCGGCACAGGCTGGAAACTGCACATGCGCATCGCCCGTCACGACCTGCGCCCGGTCCTGTTCACCGTCGGCATGGCGGCCCTGTTCACCTTCGTCTTCGTCACCCTCCTGACCCTGGCCCTGCAGCTGCGCCTGACCCATGCCGTCAGTACCGACTACCAGGCCGTGCTTCAGGCGCTGGAGCGCCTGCACCACGACGAGACCCTGCCGGTCCGGGAGGCAGCGCCACCCGGCTACCACCTGCAGGAGACCCGCAAGCTGCTGGAACGCCTGTTCCAGACCATCGAGGACATCCGCCTGCATCAGCAGGAACTGACCGGGCTCGGCCTGACCGACGAACTCACCGGCATGCCCAACCGCCGTCACTTCAACCGGCGCCTGCACCAGTACCGGGAGCTGGCCAATGCGGGCACGCCCGTGGCCCTGGTCCTGCTCGACCTGGACGACTTCAAGCTGGTCAACGACCGACACGGCCATGACTATGGAGACGAGGTCCTGCGCCGCTTCGCCGGCGTGTTGCGCGAGCACCTGCGCGAGACCGACTTTGCCGCACGGCTGGGCGGCGACGAATTCGTCTGCGTCCTGCTCGACATCGAACGGCCCTGGCTGGCGCAGTGGTTCGAGCGCCTGCATCGGCACTGGCTGCAGACCGAGGCCGACGCACTCCCCGAACTGGCGGATCACCCGGTAACCGTGTCCGCCGGCTTTGCCTTCCTCGATCCGGCCAGGGACCGGGAACCCGGCCACGCCCTCAGGCGCGCCGACATCGCCCTCTATCAGTCGAAACAGGCCGGCAAGGGGCGCATCAGCGGCAACTGAACTCCCCCGCAGCGTTCCTCTGTGCTAAGTTGAAGCCATGATGGAAGCCGATCAGGAAACCCTGCGCCTGCAGCTCGAGACCCTCACCCTCGAGCACCGCGACCTCGACGACCTGATCAGCGAACTGCAGGCCCAGCCCTATGTCGATCAGCTGCGGCTGCGGCGGCTGAAGAAGCGCAAGCTCGCCCTCAAGGACCAGATCGAAAAGATCCGCAGCCGCCTGATCCCCGACCTCAATGCCTGAACGCCCGTTCCGCTATCGGGTGCGGGTTCACCCCCGGGCCCGCCGCATCCTGATCCGCGTCACCCCCGGGGACGGGGTGGTGGTCACGGTGCCGCCACGCCTGCCGCGCCGCACCCTGGAAGCGGCCCTCAGCTGGCAACAGGACTGGATCCTCGAACAGCTCGAACAGCAGGCCGGCCAGCGCGAGGCCCTGGCCCGCGTGCCCGACCGGCTGGAACTGGCCGCCAGCGAAGAATGCCATGCCATCCACTGGCAAAAGGCCGGCGGCCGCCCTGCCCTGCACACTGACCAAGGCCTCGAGGTGATCGCGCCCGATGCCGCCACCGCACACCGGCTGCTGGGCCGCTTCGTGCGCGAGCGTGCCCGCGACTGGTTGCCGCCGCGCCTGTACCGGCTGGCCGAACGGCACGGCCTGCGTCCCACCGGCTGCACCATCCGCCGCCAGAAGAGCCGCTGGGGGAGCTGTTCCTCACGCGGCCACATCAGCCTCAACGACCGCCTCATGTTCCTGCCACCGGCGCTGGTGGATCATGTGCTGCTGCACGAACTGGCGCACCTCGAGTACCCACACCACGGGCCGGCCTTCCACCGGCTGCTCGAGCGGCTGGATCCCGATGCCCGCCGTCATGCGCAGGCGCTGCGCCATGCCGGAGAACACATTCCGGCGTGGCTGCCGAACCGGCTATAGCGCCCATTTGGCGCCACATTCAAGCATCCACTAGAATGACGGTCATGCAGCGGCCATTCCTTCAATCCGTCCTGCTGGCCATGCTGCTGGCCATCGGCAGCCTGGCGCTGGCCGGTCAGCCCATCATCCCCATTCCGCGCCAGATGGACATCGACCCCGACAAGGCGCGGCTGGGCCAGCGCCTGTTCTCCGACAGGCGCCTGTCGCGGGATCTCAGCACGGCCTGCGCCAGCTGCCACGACCCGCGGCGCGGCGGGGTGGATCACCGCCCGGTCTCCACCGGGGTCGAGGGGCGCAAGGGAAAACTCAATGCCCCCACCGTATGGAATGCCTGGTTCAATTTCCGCCAGTTCTGGAACGGTCGCGCCGAGGACCTCAAGGAACAGGCGCGCGGCCCCATCCACAACCCGATGGAAATGGACATGCGCGACGAGCTGGTGAACGCCCGTCTGCAGGCCGACTCGGGCTATCAGCGGGATTTCCGACGCATCTACGGCCGCCAGCCGAACCTGGAGGACGCCCTCGATGCCATCGTAGAATTCGAGCGCGCCCTGTACACCCCCGACAGCCGTTTCGACCGCTGGCTGCGCGGGGACAGCACGGCCCTGAGCGAAAAGGAACGGGAAGGATACCGGCTGTTCAAGCGGATCGGTTGCATCAGCTGCCACAACGGCATCAATGTCGGCGGCAACTCCTACCAGTACTTCGGCGCGGTGGTACCGGTCAAGGGACTGCGCGAGGCCGGTGACCGCTACGACCTGACGGGCGATGACTTCGATCGTGCGCGCTACAAGGTCCCCTCCCTGCGCAACATCACGCGCACGGCGCCCTACTTCCACGACGGCTCGGTCGCCCGCCTAGACGAGGCCGTGCGCCTCATGGCCTATCACAACCTTGGCTTCGACCTCACCGAAGAAGAAGTCGACAAGATCGTGGCCTTCCTGCGCACCCTGGAAGGCAAGCCCCCTGCCATACTGGACGGTACGCCTTGATCCACCGCCTGAGCCATGTCCTGGCCATCGCCGCCGTACTGCTGTTCGGCAGCCTGTTCTTCTATGCCGACCATCTGAGCCGGCAGCAGATCCGCCACTCGGCCCATCTGCACGCCCTCGTCGCCGACCTGGGCATCACCCAGGAACGCGTGGAAGAAGTCCTGCTCAAGCAGGCGTTCTTCAGCTATCCCAACTACGACGAGATCATCGTTCCCCTCAAACGCACCCGCGAGATACTCCAACAGCTGGCCCTGGAACTGAAAAAGAGCGGCCTGGACCACGAGGAAACACGGAGGCGGCTCGAGCAACTCGAACACCTGCTCAAGGAGCGGGAAAATGCCATTTACCGCTTCCAGACCCTCAACGCCCTGATCAAGAACTCGAGCCTGCAGATCCCCAGACTGGTCACCCGCTACCTCGACCAGAATCCCACGCCGGACAAGGAATACCTGCAGCTGCTCGCACGCATCGCGGCCGAGATCACCCTGGGCAAGGCGAGCCTGGATACGGACCTGATGCCAACCCTGGAAAAGAACATCGACCGCCTGCGGCACTGGCCCGTCAGGACCGATCAGGAGCGAAGATTCAACGACATCTTCCTCAGTCACGCCGAGGTCGTGGCCCGCAACCTGCCCGAATATGCCCGGCTGCTGGGGCATGTCCGCGACATGCCCATCCCGGCGCTCATCCGGGATCTGAAGCAGGCCATCGACCAGCAGGCCCAGGGCACCCTGAATCGGGTCCAGAAACTGCATTTCCTGCTGACCCTGGCCTTTGCCATGGCGGTGTTGATCATCATGGCGCTGCTGGTGCGGACCCGGCACGAGAACCGGCGTCTGGTCGCCCTGCAGGAGAGCCTGAAGGAGAGCGCCCTCACCGACCCGCTCACCGGCCTCGGCAACCGCATGGCCTTCTCGGAAACGCGGGTGGAGGCGCCTACCCTGCTGCTCGTCAACATCGACCAGTTCAAGCACATCAACGACTTCTACGGCGTGGCGGCCGGCGATGTCGTCATCCACCAGCTGGTCAGGGTACTCCGGCACGAGCTGGGAGAGCACCTGTCCGATCGCCTGTTCCGCATCAGCGGCGACGACTTTGCCATCCTGCTGAGCGCCGAAGACCGGATTCGGCCCGAAGTCCTGGCCCGCCAGCTGGTTCAGGCCGTGGAGCGCCATGCCTTCAACTTCGAGGGCAATGTCATTCCGCTGCGCATCAGCATCGGCATTTCCCACGACGAGCCCCTGCTCGAAACCGCCGACCTTGCCCTGCGCGCGGTCAAGCGCAGCCGCGGCACCGTGCTCGAATACTCCGCTGCGGCCCATCTGGAAGAGGAGCTGGAAGAAAATCTCAGGATGGTACAGATCGTGCGCGACGCCCTGCGCGAACGGCGCATCGTCCCCTTCTTCCAGCCCATTCTCGACAACCGCACCGGGCGCATCGCCCGATACGAATGCCTGATGCGCATCCGCCTGCCGGACGGCACCTACCTTACCCCCAACCGGTTCCTGCACATCGCCCACGAAGCGCGTCTCTCCGGCGAGCTGACCCGTGCCATGATCGAGGCCTGTCTTGCCCGTTTCGTCGACAACACGCTCAACTTTTCCATCAACCTGTCCATGGAGGACATGGTCGATCCGACCGTGACCGCCTATCTCTTCCACGAACTGGAGAGCCGGCCGGAGCTAGCCAGCCGCCTGACGATAGA
>JALWNJ010000151.1 GCA_026995955.1 Gammaproteobacteria bacterium | reverse complement strand
GGCTGGCAGCGGACGCGTACAATGCGCGCCGCGTGGCCCGGGCGCAAGCCCGGGCCCATGCTCTGCCTCGGGGTGCCCCGTGTCGAGGCACGGGGATAATCGGGAAGCCGGTGAGAGGCCGGCG
The DNA here is from genome assembly GCA_026995955.1 of Gammaproteobacteria bacterium. GTDB lineage: Bacteria > Pseudomonadota > Gammaproteobacteria > J044 > J044 > J044. The sequence goes on along the minus strand of JALWNJ010000151.1, from coordinate 5,243 downwards.
CTGCCCCCGCAACGGTATGGGACCAGACCTGCTGCCATCGTGCCACTGCCCGCAGGGTGGGAAGGCGGCAGCGGGTGTCCCGAGCCCGGAGACCGGCCCCGAGGTATTGCAGACGCGTTGCGGTGGGCAACGCGGGAGCGAGCCCGAGGGAAGGGTAACGGGGCAGGCAGGCCCGCGATCCTGTATTGCCCGCGATTGGTCCAACTGATTGCGGAGCGAAATCCATGAAAAAGTCCCTTCTCGCACTGGCACTGGCCGGTGCCCTCTCCCAGGCCCAGGCCGCCGACGACCTGGGCACTATCGTCGTCTCGGCGGCGCGCACGCCGCAGAGCGAACTGTCCACGCCGGCGAGCATTACCGTCATTGCACGCGAGGAAATCGAGCGAAGCGCGGCCCAGAATCTGGCCGAATTGCTGCGCGGACGCAGTAGCGTGGTTGTGACGGATCTCTTTGGAGACGGATCGCGCGCCTCGATCGACATGCGCGGCTTCGGCAATGCAGCCGGCAGCAATGTGCTCGTCCTGGTCGATGGCAGACGGCTGAACAATGTCGATCTGAGCAATCCGGCCCTCAACAGCATTCGTCTGGGGGAAGTGGAGCGTATCGAAATCGTCGAAGGCAGTGCCGGAACCCTGTTCGGGGATCAGGCCGTCGGCGGGGTCGTCAACATTATTACCCGAACTCCCAGAAAGCCCTCGGGGCAATTGAGCGCGGGGGTAGGGAGCTACAACCGCCGGCAGATCGAGGCCAGGTATGGCAATCGTCTGAGCAATGGTTTCGACTATCGTATCGGTGCTCAACTGCGACACAGTGACAACTATCGCGATCACAATGCGGTGGATTATCGCAATCTGGATGGACGGCTTGGATGGAGCCATGCATCCGGCGAGGTGTTTCTGGATTTCCAGAATCTCTACGAGGATCTGGAGCTGCCTGGCGCGTTGAATCAGGCACAGTTCGAGGCGGATCCCCGACAGTCTCTGAGCTGGTTTGCAGAGGACTTCACGCGCACCTGGCTGAAGGTGGGTCGCATTGGCCTGAGGCAGGATCTCGGGGCCTGGCTGCGTTTCGAGGGGGAGGTCTCACGGCGCAACGAGGATCGGCAGATCCAGCAGAGTTTCGTGGGGTTCCCCGTCCTTACCCCAAGCTGGCTTCGATATCGTCAGACCGAACTGACGCCACGGCTGGTCTTGGATCTGCCCGCGCATCACGGGGAGATGCAGCTGGTCCTGGGTTATGACGGTACGCGAACCGACTATCGTTCCGAGATCACGAACATCGAGGACCGCCAGCAGAAACAGGCGTTCTATCTGCAGGCGACCCTGCCGGGCCCTCATGGCCTGGGTCTGACGCTCGGTGCGCGCCATGGCCGTGTCAGCGACGATGTGTCTGCTACCTACAAGACAGGTCGGGTGGACAAGTCCGTTACGGTTGCCACCATCGGGCTCAACTGGCGGGTGGATTCTCATTTGCGGCTGTTCCTGCGTCGCGACGGGAATTACCGGTTCGCCAAGGTGGACGAGTTGACCTATACCTCGCCGGGTGTGGAGCTCAAGCCCCAGACCGGGGTGTCGTGGGAGACCGGCGCCCAGTGGCAGGCTGCGAATCACCATCTCAAGCTGACCTTCTACCGGTTGTCGCTCAAGGACGAGATTGCCTTCGATCCGTCGGCACCACCCCCGACGGGTGCTTTTTTTCCGGGCGCGAATGTCAACTTCGATCCGACGACCCACCAGGGGTTCGTCCTCAATGCCGGTTTCGAAACGGAGCACGGTACGCGGGTGGAAGGAAGCTGGAATGTGGTCGATGCAACCTTCGATTCCGGCGTTTTTTCGGGCAACCGGATCGGGGGCGTCCCCGAGCAGCAGCTCCGCGTAAGCCTGGATCAGGCATTTCCCGCGGCGTTTCGGTTGAGGCTGGAAGGCATTTACCGGGGGGCTGCATATCTGGCTGGAGACAATGCCAATGCCCTGCCTGAGCAGGGTGGCTACACGATCTACAACGCTGTGCTCGACTGGCAGCGGAAGAATCTGCAGCTGGCGTTGCGCATCAACAATCTTGCCGACAAGCGTTATGCGGAGTCGCGCAACAGCTATGGGGCCGTGTTTCCGTCTCCGGGACGGAATGCCTGGCTGACGATGGCCTACGATTTCTGAATCGGCCAGAGGCGCGTATCATGAAGGGGCCGCGACGCGGCCCCTTTTTTACGGAGCAGGAAAGATGGGCAACCGGATCAGCAAGGTGGTGACGCGCACCGGAGACGACGGCACGACTGGCCTGGCCACCGGCCGACGGGTGCCGAAGGACCATCCGCGCATGCAGGCCATCGGTGACATCGACGAGCTGAATGCCTGCATCGGCCTGGTGCGGGCCCAGCCCCTGCCTAAGGGGGCCGATGCGGTGCTGGAACGCATCCAGCACGAGCTGTTCGATCTGGGCGGCGAGCTGAGCATGGATGACCGTGCCCTGCTGGCGCGCGACCGGGTGACGGCGCTGGAGCTGCAGATCGAGGACTGGAACGCCACGCTTCCGCCACTGGAGAACTTCGTGCTGCCGGCCGGCGGTATGGCGGTGGCCAGCGCCCATCTGGCGCGGGCGGTGTGCCGTCGGGCCGAGCGCAGCCTGGTGCGCCTGTCGCACGAGGAGGTCGTGTTCGACACCAGCCTGCGCTATCTCAATCGCCTGTCCGACCTGCTGTTCGTGCTGGCACGGCTGATCGCGCGCGAGGCCGAGCAGCGCGAGGAGGTCTGGAAGCAGCTCGACCCCTGGGATTCGCCCGATGACGACGACTGATGACTTGCACTTCGGCATCGATCTGGGCGGCACCAAGATCGAGATCATCGCCCTCGACGGCCAGGGGCAGGTCCTGCTGCGCCGCCGCGTGCCGACCCCTCGAGGCGACTACGGAGCGACGCTGGACGCCATCGTCGGGCTGATCGAGTCCGCCGAGCAGGAACTGGGCGGGCGTGGCACGGTCGGCGTGGGCACGCCGGGCGCGCTCTCCCCGGCCACGGGGCTCATCAAGAACGCCAATTCCACCTGCCTCATCGGTCAGCCGCTGGACCGGGATCTCGCCGAGCGGCTGGGCCGGCCGGTTCGGGTGGCCAACGATGCCAACTGTTTCGCCCTCTCCGAGGCCACCGATGGGGCAGGGGCCGGGGCGGAGGTGGTGTTCGGCGTCATCATCGGCACCGGCACCGGGGCCGGCATCGTGGTGCATGGCCGCGTGCTCACCGGCCCCAATGCCATCGCCGGGGAGTGGGGACACAATCCGCTGCCCTGGGCGGAGGACGACGAGCGTCCGGGCCCGGCCTGCTACTGCGGCAGGCAGGGCTGCATGGAGACCTGGGTCTCCGGCCCCGGCCTGCAGCGCGATCATGCGCGCGTTGCCGGCGAGTCGCTGGATGCCCGCGACATCGCGAGCCGGGCCATGACCGGCGACGCGGCCTGCCGCGACAGTCTGGAACGCTACGCGGGGCGACTGGCGCGGGGGCTGGCCCATGTCATCAATGTGCTCGACCCCGATGTCATCGTGCTGGGTGGTGGCATGTCGAACATGGATTACCTGTACCGGCGGGTGCCGGAGCTGTGGGGCAAATGGGTGTTTTCGGACACCGTGAACACGCGCCTGCTGGCACCGGTGCATGGCGATTCCAGCGGTGTGCGCGGCGCGGCCTGGCTGGGGCGGGAGGCGACATGAACCTGACGCAGACCGATGCCACCCTGTTGCAGAGCCTGTACTGGATCACGCTGCTGGCGGTGGTGGTCTCCTCGGCCTCGGGGGTGCTCAAGGCAGGCTACAAGCGCTTCGACCTCTTTGGCGTGGTCATCATCGCCATCACCACCGGGCTCGGGGGCGGCTCGCTGCGCGACATGCTGCTCGACCGGCCGGTGTTCTGGGTCGCCGACCAGTCGTACTTCATCGCCTCGCTGGCCAGTGCGGTGATCATTTTCTTTCTGGCCCGGGTGCGGCGCATCACCGCCGATGCCTTTCTGGTTCCGGATGCAGCGGGGCTGGCGGCCTTCGGGGTGGCGGGGACACTGGCGGCGCTGATGGCCGGCGCGCCGTGGCTGGTGGCGAGCTTCATGGGTGTGATGACGGGTACCATGGGCGGCGTGTTCCGCGATGTGCTCAGCGACGAACCGCCGCTGGTGTTCCAGAGCACGCTCTATGCCACGGTGTGCTGGGCCGGATCGCTGCTGTTCATCCTGCTGCTCGAGGCCGGCATGGGCGTGACGCCGGCGGCGCTGCTGGCCGGCTGCGGCATTTTCGTCGCCCGCCTGCTGGCCATCCGCTACAATCTCACCCTCCCGCGTTTCACCCACCACGATTGAACCGGATGTTTCCGTGAGCGACCGTCCCGAACACGACAGCCTGCACCGCTTCCTCATCGAGCACACCCATGTGCGCGGGGAATGGGTGCATCTGGACGCCACCTGGCAGGCCCTGCTCGAACGCGGGCCCTATCCGCCCGGCGTGCGCGAGGTGCTGGGCGAGGCGCTGGCGGCGGTGGCGCTGCTTTCGGCCACCATCAAGTTCGATGGCTCGCTGATTCTGCAGATCACCGGCGACGGGCCGATCAGCATGCTGGTGATGCAGGCCGATGGCCGGCGCGCCCTGCGCGGCCTGGCTCACTGGACGGGCGAAGTGCCCGAGCATGACCTGCAGGCCCAGTTCGGCGAGGGGCGCATGGTCATTACCATCGATCCCGGCGAGGGCAAGGAACGCTATCAGGGCGTGGTAGCGCTGGAGGGTGCGCGCCTGTCGGATGCTCTCGATGCCTACTTCGCCCGTTCCGAGCAGCTGCCTACCCGCCTGTGGCTGGCGGTGGACGACCGGGCCGTGGCCGGCCTGCTGCTGCAGCGCCTGCCGGGCGAGGACGAGGACCGGGATGCCTGGGACCGTACCGTGGCCCTGGCCGATACCGTGCGCGAGGAGGAACTGCTGTCGCTGCCGGTGGAGAGCCTGCTGCACCGCCTGTTCCACGAGGAGGAGGTGCGCCTGCTGGAGCGCGAGCCGCTGTGCTTCCGCTGCAGCTGCTCCGAGGCCCGGGTCAAGGAGATGCTGCGGGGCCTGGGCAGCGAAGAGGCGCACCGCATCCTCGCCGAGGAAGGTGGCGTCCATGTCACCTGCGAGTTCTGCAACGCCCAGTATCACTTCGATGCCGTGGACCTCGACGCCCTGTTCACCGAGGGCGCCATGCCGGGCGATCAGACCCGGCACTGAGGCGGGGGCAGGGGTT
>JALWNJ010000150.1 GCA_026995955.1 Gammaproteobacteria bacterium | reverse complement strand
GGCGGGCAGGGAGGGGATGAGCCATCCGTATGCCTCCATCCAGGCGAGGTAGTGACGACCGACCCCGTCGCTGTCTTCCTCGAAATTGATCAGCCCCAGCCGCCAGCCGGCCGGATCGACGGCATCGGGCAGGGCCAGTGCCACGCGGGCCTCGGGTTCGGCGTGTTCGGTGGGGATGAAGCCCAGAGCCTCGCCGAAGCGGCCCAGGGGCAGGCCGTTGCCGTCGTTCTGCTGTGGCAGGCGCAGCATGGGCAGGTAGACATTATCGTTCGCTGCCAGCACCTCGGAAAAGTACCGGTCGCTGTCGGGGTGGTCGGCATCGCGGTCGGTGAACAGGATGTCGAACACGATGGCGGCCGGCTGCAGCGCCTCCAGGGCCTCCACCAGTTCGGCATGCACGGCACGCGGCCAGGGGTAGCGGCCGACGCTTTCGTTCATCTTCGCCAGGCTGCGTTCGTCGATGTCGATGACCAGGATGCGTGGATCGGGCGGCAGCTGCGCGGCGCGCTGGCGGATCAGGACATCCATCCAGCGTTCTTCCATCGTGTGCAGGCCGTGCAGGACAAGCGATTCGAACAGGAACAGCCCCATCACCAACAGGCCGAGGAGGAGCAGGCGCTTTCGAGTGTCCATACCGATACGAAGTGACATGACCTGAGCCTAGCACTCGTATCGTTCGTGGCAAAGCCCTGTCGTTGAACTCATGACACTTCGCGTGGTCAACTGTTGACCCGTTGCATCCCCGGAGTTCGTCATGCTGATTCGCATTCCCCGCGGTTCCGATCCGAACTCGTCCGAGATTACCCCGGAGCAGGTTTGGCGGCAGCGACGCCGTTTCGTCGAGGCCATGGGGCTTGCCGGCATTGCCCTGGCCACACCGGGCCTTGCACGCACGGCGGCCGATTGCCAGAAGGCGCTGCCGCGGCTCAAGGGCGTGAAGCCCTCGCGCTGGAAGGTGAACGAACCCATCAACTCCTTCCGCGACATCACCCATTACAACAACTTCTACGAGCTGGGCACCGACAAGCGCGATCCGGCGCGGTTCGCCTGCCATCTCGAGCCACGCCCGTGGACGGTAGTGGTGGATGGCCTGTGCGAACGCCCCACGCGCTTCGACATCGACGAGCTGCTCACCGGTTTTCCGCTCGAGGAGCGCATCTACCGGTTGCGCTGCGTGGAGGCCTGGTCGATGGTCATCCCCTGGGTGGGCTTTCCGCTGTCCTTGCTGCTGGATCGGGTGAAGCCGCTTTCTTCGGCGAAGTTCGTGGCCTTCGAGAGCATTTACGACCCGAAGATGCTGCCCGGTCAGCGCCGCCGGGTGCTGGACTGGCCCTACCGCGAGGGCCTGCGCATGGACGAGGCACGGCATCCGCTGGCGATCCTGGCCGTGGGACTCTATGGCAAGGAACTGCCGCGCCAGAACGGTGCCCCGGTGCGGCTGGTGGTGCCGTGGAAGTACGGCTTCAAGAGCATCAAGTCCATCGTCCGCATCTCGCTGGTGGAGAAGCAGCCACCCACCACCTGGAACCGGATCGCGCCGGACGAATACGGTTTCTATGCCAATGTGAACCCGCAGGTCGATCATCCGCGCTGGTCACAGAAGAAGGAGCGGCGTATCGGTGAATTCCTGCGCCGCGAGACGCTGATGTTCAACGGTTACGAAGAAGAGGTCGCATCGCTGTATCGCGGCATGGACCTCAATCGCTGGTACTGATGGCGGAAAGCCCGGCGCATCGGACGGGCGGGTTGCCGCGTGGAGTCAAGCCGGTCGTGTTTGTCACGGCGCTGCTGCCGCTGCTCTGGCTGCTGTACCGGGCGCTGTGGGGTGATCTCGGCGCCAATCCCATTGAGGAGATCATCCATCAGACCGGCCTGTGGGGCCTGCGTCTGCTGCTGATCACGCTGGCGCTGACGCCCCTGCGGCGTCTCAGCGGCTGGGGCGGCTGGCTGCGACTGCGCCGCATGCTGGGGCTGTTCGCCTTCTTCTACGCTACCCTGCATCTGCTGTCGTGGGTGGTGCTGGATCAGTTCTTCGACTGGCCGATGATGGGGGAGGAGATCGTCAAGCATCCCTACATCACCGTAGGCCTGCTTGCCTGGCTGATGCTGGTGCCGCTCGCGGTGACCTCCACGCAAGGCATGATGCGTCGGCTCGGACGGCGCTGGAAGCAGTTGCACAGCCTGGTGTACCTGATCGCGGTGCTGGCGGTCCTGCACTTCGTGTGGTTGGTGAAGGCCGATGTGCGCGAGCCGCTGATCTACCTTGCCCTGCTCGCGCTGTTGCTGCTGTTGCGGCTGGATTACCGCCTGGGTGCGCGCTTGAGTTCCTCGCGTTCCAGATACAGCACGCAGCGCTGAATCTCGCGCCGGGCGGGGGCTTCCAGGCGCAGAAAGCGACAGCCGACCCGTTTCTTGCCCAGTTCCGGTACCTCGGCGATGTAGCGCACCTCCAGGTCGCACTGGATGGTGCGCTTGTTGGGCAGGATGATGGTGGCGTTCATCAGGATCTCGCCGTTGTGGAAGTGGCTGTGGGCCGGAAACAGGATGCCCATGCCGCCCAGCGACAGATCGTGCACCTGGCCCTCCACCCGTTCCTCGATGCGTACCGCCGAGCGCAGCTCGCGCGCCACCCGTACGCGGTAATCCTCGCGCTTCTGTTCGTACAGGATGTATTCGGGGTAGGCGAGGACATAGTAGGAGATGCCATCCTTGCTGCCATGGTGCACCAGTTGGCTGCCGAAGCTGGTGCGGATGCCGTCGAGCAGGGCGTAGCAGCGGATGGTCTTTTCTTCCAGCAGGCGCTGGTGTCCGGCTTCGGGCGTGAGCTCGTCCAGTACCAGGCGCTGGCGGTCCGGGAACACGGCCAGTACGGCGGTGGCGTAAGTGCCGGTTTCGTCGTCGCCCACCACCGCGGTGATCAGGGCGCGCCGCTTCATCAGGCCCTCGAGCATGTGGGTGATGCCGGTGTGCCCCTCGATGCGGCGGTTGTTCTGCTGCTGACTGGCCATGCTGCTCGGGTCGAAGCGGGTTGTGTGGACAAGCGAGGCGCGACTTTAGCACTTTCGCAGCGATGCGCCCATTGTCCATGGGGGCAAGGGCCGCCAGGAGGGCGTGCTCAGGCCTTGCTCAGCAGGTGACCGGTGGAATCGGTGTGCAGGCGGCCACGGGGGTCGTAGGTACCCTCGGTGGGGCCCAGATTGCCGCGCAGGATGGCAAGGGATTGCCGAATGTGACGCTGGCTGAGCTCCACGATGCCGCCGTTGATGCGGTTCTGGTGCGCGCAGCGTTCGAGCAGGGCCCGCAACTGCGCGTGTCGGGCGGCAAGCCGGCCCGATGTGTCGAGCCGTTGCAGTGCCTCGGTGTGGCTGCCTGGCTGCGGCAGCAAGGCGCGCAGCTCGGATTCCAGGCGTTGCAGGCTGGGGAACAGGGATTCCTTGCGGGCTGCGGCCTCCCGCAAGGGTTCGGGGTTGCCCGACTCGAGTGCCGTGCGCTCGTCGGCCAGCGCCTGCAGCAGGCGCTCGGCCAGGCCGATGCCTTCTTCCAGCTTGCGGGCGATCTGCTGCGCGGCCGGGCTCATGCTCAGCCTTCGAAGTCGAGCATCTTGTCGGCAATGCGACGGTAGTCGGGCTGGTAGCTGCCGTCGGCAATGGCCGACTTGAGCGCGGCGATGCGTTCGCTGCGCTCGGCATTGGCGCCCCCGGCCTGCTCCAGCCGGCTCAGGCGCAAGGCGGTCTCGGACAGGGTCACGCGGTCACCGGCCGGGGCCTGTTGCGGCTCCTGAGCCGGTTGCCCGGCCTTCGGCGCGGCCGGGGCCACCGTCTTGCCCGGCGCCGTCTCGCCACTGCGCCCGCTGTCGTTGATGCGGGCCTGCAGCATGTCCTTGTTCGGATTGATCTTCATGGTCTCGTCACTCGTTGGCCAATCGGCTCCTGCAGGGGTTATCGACCGTACCGGAGAAAACTTTAGCAGAATTTTGTCCGGTTCCGGGGTTTGTGCTCATTGCGCGGCTCCGCTTCCGGCCCGCACCCGGTCGCGACCGATGACACGGGCCTCGATGACGCGCCCGGATCGCCGATTGCGCACGCGGATGCGTTCGCCCGGCCTGCCGTCCTGGAGGGCGATGCCGGCCACCTCGATGTGGAATCCGGGCCCGCCGGAGACAATGGTCACCGCGTGATTGCGGCGCACCGGCCGGTCGGGGACGACCTGGGCCGGCGTGATGACCCGTCCGGCAGCCACGGGATAACGCAGCTCGGCGCCCTTCAGGCTGTCAACCGAGGTAAACATGCCGGCATGCAGCAGGGAAATGTCGCGATCCTCGAGCTTCAGATCGGCCTTGGTCAGGCGTGCATGGGCCGCGAGGGACTTGCGGGCCACGACCACCGGGGCATGCACGGAGACCCGCGCCGGAACCCGGATGCGCCAGCCGTGTCCAGGGCAGGAGACCTCCACCGTGACCCGCCCAATGGGCTTGGGGGCGCGTCCGGAGAGCCGCAGCGAGAGCGGCACGGGGCAGGGCTTGAGGCGGATGCGCGGGTCGATGCGCCCCACCTCCACCACACGGCGCGTTTCGGTGTTTACCACCGGCGGCAGGTGGCGGAGGTAATCGGCCACTTCGGAGCGGATGTGCTCGGGGGACATCGACGCCGCGAGCCCGATGCCCGGCAGCAGGGCACACGAAAGCAGGCTGGCGGCCCACCCTCTCACTGCCCCAGGGCCTCCTGCTTGAGCCGGTCGATGAGTCCGATCAGCTCCTCGCTGATCTGCTCCATCTCGCGCAGCGCGGCGAGGGCATCGTCGCGGTGGCCGGCGGCCACCAGCTCCACGATCTGGCGTCCGATGGCGTGCACGCGCTGGTGGGGCTGCTCGATCTCGCGGAAGGCCGGCAGGCTGCCGTAGCGGCTGCTGCCCAGGCGACACTGGGTGTGATCCTTGATCTCGTCCTCGCCCATCTGGTTGTCGTTGACGATGAGATCGGCCAGTCGGGCCTTCCACATGAGGTGGTCGGCCTTGACGATCTCCAGCAACAGGCCGTCGCTGCGCCACCTGGCCAGCTCTGCGAATTGATGGCCAAAGGTGCGGTAGATGTCCTGCAGGGAGCCGTTGATCTCGGCCAGGTGGTTCTGCTCGCGGGACAGCGAGGCGGTGGAGGAAGTGGCCATGGTGCTGTCCGAGAACACCTCCCTGGTGCACCAGGTGAGCGGCGAGATCCACAGCATCTCCACCTCGGCGGCGGAACAGCAGACCGTGGCCCAGGAAATGGCCGACCGGCTGGCCTCGATTACCGCCTCGCTGTCCCGCGAGCAGAATCATCTGGCCGAGATCAACGGCTCCCTGCAGGACATCTACCGCACCTTTGGCCATCAATTCGCAGAGCTGGCCAGGTGGCGCAGCGACGGCCTGTTGCTGGAGATCGTCAAGGCCGACCACCTCATGTGG
>JALWNJ010000149.1:1126-20189 GCA_026995955.1 Gammaproteobacteria bacterium | reverse complement strand
CCGAATCTTGTTGCGTGCAATGTCACTGCGCAGTTCCTCGACGAACTGCTTGAGCGAGAACTGGCGACTCGGCTGGGCAGCGGGCATGCGATGGTCTCTGCTTGGCGTGGTTCCGGTGCTAGGATTACAACTTCGAGATTACCACATGAGCCACGACGGGTCGCATTGTATGAAAGTACAGGGTGAAGACGAACGCTGGATGCGCCTGGCGCTGGAACAGGCCCATGCCGCAGATGCGGCCGGCGAAGTGCCGGTGGGTGCCGTACTGGTCCAGGAGGGCGAGGTGCTGGCCGCAGCAGGAAACCGTCCGATCGCCGAGCACGATGCCAGTGCCCACGCTGAGATCCGGGTGCTGAGGATGGCAGGAACACGACTGGGCAACTACCGACTCCCGGGCACCACCCTGTATGTCACGCTGGAGCCTTGCCCCATGTGCATGGGGGCGCTGGTCCATGCCCGCATCGCCCGTCTGGTGTATGGAGCGGCTGATCCGCGTACCGGAGCCGCCGGCTCGGTGCTGGACCTGGCGGCGCATCCGTCCTTCAACCATCGTATCGCGGTTACGGGCGGTGTGCTGGCCGAGGAGAGTGCAGCGCTGCTGCGCGACTTTTTCCGCCGCAGGCGACCGTCTGTGGGCAGGGCGTCCGGGGAGGAGGTGTCATGAGGCTTGTTCATGTTTCTGGGGCTTTGGGGCTCTTTCTGGCTGTCTGGATGCTTGCGCTTCCGTTGGCTGCGCAGGAGGACGAGCCGGCAGAAGTCAGTGTGGAAATGCTCCTCATCCGAGTTTCCGAGCATGTCTGGTACGTTCAGGGCAAGCCGGTGGTCGCTACCGGCAACGAGGGCTTTGTCTCCAATGCCGGCGTGGTGGTGACCGGAGACGGTGTCGTGGTTTTCGATGCGCTGGGCACGCCTGCTCTGGCGCGAAAACTGGTGCGGCGCATACGGGAACTCACCGATCAGCCGATCCGCAAGGTGGTGGTCAGTCACTACCATGCCGATCACGTCTACGGCCTGCAGGTATTCAAGGACCTGGGCGCCGAAATCATCGCCCCGGCCGGGGCCGAGGCCTATCTGGAGTCCGAGGCGGCGCGCAATCGGCTCGAGGAACGACGGGTCTCGCTCTATCCCTGGGTGGACGAGCAGACCCGTCTGGTGCGGCCGGATCGCTTCGTGGAAGACCGGCTGACGCTGCATCTCGGCGAGGTGACACTAGAGTTGCAGAATCTGGGGGATGCCCATTCCGATGCCGATCTGACGATGTTCGTCCGCCCCGACCGGGTGCTGTTCAGCGGCGACATCATCTTCGAGGGCCGGATCCCCTTCGTCGGCAGTGCCAATACCCGACACTGGCTGCAGACCCTGGAGCGACTCGAAACCGAGGGCGTCAGGGCACTGATCCCGGGACATGGTCCCGCAGCAAACCATCCCGGTGAAGCCATCCGGCTGACGCGCGACTATCTCGCCTTCCTGCGGCGTGAAATGGGGCGCGCGGTGGAGGAGATGATTCCCTTCGACGAGGCCTATGCCAGGGTCAACTGGAGCCGCTGGCGCAAGTTGCCCACCTTTGACGAGGCCAACCGGCGCAATGCCTATCAGGTCTACCTTTCCCTGGAGGCGGAGGGCTTCGGCGAGGATTGAGAGCCCGGCTGTGGCTCAGGAATCGCTGGGCAACACCCCGAAGCGGGGTTCCTCCGGGGCGTTTTGCTTCGGGTTCTGGGTGGTGTACCACACCAGGATGTCGTAGTAGCTGCGGATGTTCTGTACGTACTTCACCGCTTCGCTGCCCCGGGCATAGCCGTGTCGGGTGCGGCGGTAGAACTTTTTCCTCATCAGCAGTGGCAGGCGTTTCTGTACGTCCACCCAACGGTTCGGATTGCCGTCCTGCAGGGCGGTGATGTCCCGGGCATCCATGAGGTGACCAAAGCCGATGTTGTAGGCGGCAATGGCCATCCAGGTGCGGTCCGGCTCCGGGATTTCCTTTGGAACCCTCTGTTTGAGCCGCGCGAAGTAGCGAGCGCCTCCCTGGATGCTCTGCTCCGGGTCCAGCCGATTGTCCACGCCCATCTGCCTTGCGGTGGGCAGGGTGAGCATCATGAGTCCCTTGACTCCGGTTGGTGAGACAGCGCGCGGAAGCCACTGGGATTCCTGGTAGGAGATCGCCGCCAGCAGGCGCCAGTCGAGGTTGTATCGCTCCGCGGCCTGTTCGAACAGGCCGCGGAATTTCGGCAAGCGCTTGTGGATGTGACGCAGGAAGATGCGTGTCCCGACATAGTTGATCTGCCGGACATGGCCGTAATAGCGCTCGTGGATCTGGTGCAGAAGCCCGCTCTTGCGTGCCTCTTCGAGGAATTGCCTTGCAGCAAGGTATACCGAATCGTCCTTCGTTTTCGGAAACGCCCAGGCCAGTTCCTTGTCGGGCGAGAAGTCGAAGCCCACCCGCAGTTCGGTCATGAACCGGCGTGCCAGCGCGATCTCGTTGGAATTGGCGATGGTGTAGTCGATCTCGCCCTTCCAGACACGCTCGATGAGCTCCTGGCGGTCCACCTCGGGGACCTCGGTAAACTTGAGTTTGGGATACCGGTGCAACAGTTCGCCCAGACGCTCGGCTTCGCTGCTGTCGTCCAGAACCTCCAGGCTGTGGCCGATGAGATCCTGGATACGGCGCGGGCGAGGTGTGCCCTTGCGGTACACGACCTGTTCACGCACGGTCAGGTAGCTGGGCCCGAATCTCAGGACGCGCTTGCGCGATTCGGTGACGGTGAGCCCGGCAGCCGCCATGTCCACGGTATGGTTCTGCACCATGCCGATGAGCTCGCCCACCGATTCCGCCTTGACCATGCGCAGCCGCACGCCGAGGGAATCGGCAAAGGCCCTGGCGAGATCGTATTCGAAGCCGGCCGGGCCGTGCGGGCCCTCGTACCAGGTAGTAGGATTGTTGCGGCTCACCACCACCAGTTCACCCCGTTCCCGCACCGCATCCAGCTCGCTGCGGTCTTCGTACAGTCCGAGGCCCATCAGCCCGATGATGACCAGCAGAACGAGCAGGGCCAGAATCCGGGTGCCGGTGCTGGCGTGGCGGGTGATGATGAGCAAGGGGCGTCCTGTTCCGCTGTCGTGTTTCCGAAAACCTGTTCGACTAGTTTATCCTGTGCCGATGAAGAATCCACCCATCGCTCGTTGCCGGGACTGGACCGACTGCCTGCTGCTGCTCTCGGCCGAGGCTGCGCCCGCCTGCGACACCGCCCTGACCGACGCGCGCCTGCAGCATGTCGCGGCCGTCTCTGGTGCCTGGTATCTGTGGCAGGCCGGCCTGCTGCCGGAACCCATGGACGAGACGGCCTGCGTCTGGGTCATCGGCGCCGAACGGCTCGATGCGGGGCTGGGGCCGGGGCTGGCACGCCTGCTGGGACTGTCCGGGTTGCGAAGCATCGACATCGGCCCCCGGGCCGAAGGCGCGGGGGCCTGCCGGGGCAGTCTCGACACCTGCGCCCGGGATCTGCCGCTGCCCGCCGTGGCCTTCTGCTTCCACCCGGGGCTGGAGGTCCATCCCGACCTGATCGGCCCCGGGCTGGAGCGCCTGCTGGCGGGCGGCGTCCCCGTGATCGGGGCCTCCTACAGCATCGATGAGTACGAACGCGATGCCTGGGTGGCTGGCCTGGGCCGGCTGCGCCTGTCACAGCCGGTGTCGAATCCCTGGGCGCTGGATCCCGGCAACACCGGGCTGGAGTGGGGGGCTTGGATGTGGCATGTCGAGGCCCTGCCCGAGGCCGGGCTGCACCGGCCGGACCCGGCCGAGGTGGCCCGTGTGCGGCTGCTCTCCGAGATGGTCGCCCACAGTCGGCTGCAGGGCCTGTGGCCGCAGCCGGCCCCGCCCGGCAGCAGTTTTCTGCTGCCGCAGCGCGGTGGCGGCCAGCGCGAGATGATCCATGTCTTCGACGGCTACTACCTGGATCCGGCCAGCCGCCGCGTCTATGCCGTGGACGGCGGCCGCCTGGTGCCCACCGAGACCCGGGTGCCGGAGGCACTGGCTGCGGCCTGGCCGCGTGATGCCGGCGACATGCCGCGCAATCTCTGGGCCGCCGAGGTCAAGCGTCGCTGCCTGCTGCAAAATCCGGATTGAGGCAACCCCCTGCCCGGCAGGGATATTGGCAGCCGCCGGGGCGGGGGACTATGATTCCTGTCCAGTCAGCCGGATTTCAGCAGGTCCCGTCATGAGTGACACCCCAGAGATTCCCGAAAACTTCCTCGAGGACGTGAGCGGTTGTGCCGCCGGCGAGCTCTTCGCCCTGCGGGTGCTGGGCGACAGCATGCTGCCGGAGTTTGCCCACGGCGCCATCATCGTCATCGACCCCTCCGGCCTGGTGCGCGACGGCGCCTATGTCATCGCCTATCACAACGAGGAATACATATTCCGCCGCTACCGCCAGCGCGACGGCCGCCACTTCCTGGAAGCCACGGCAGAAGGCTACGAGACCATCGAGATCCCGGGCATCGAGGCACTCAAGGGCGTCGTCGTGCAGAAGGCCGGTCGCAAGCGCAAGGATCGCGTCTTCTATACCCCGGAAGGCACCCCGGTGCCGCGCGACGAGGTGATGAAGATGAAGGACATGCCCATCGCCGAGAAGGTCAAGCTGGCGAAGGGGGAAGGGGCCGGGAGCTAGGAGCCAGGGGCCAGTAGGAGGCTTCGTTTTCCCCTCGCAGCAAGCCCCAAGTTCCTCGCTTCTGTTTTTCGTTGCACATCCGCTTCGCGGCTGCGCGTGACTTTCTTTGCTTGCCCAAAGAAAGTCACCAAAGAAAGGGCACCCGAAGCCCGCGCCCCTGCGGGGTCCCCGCCCACGACCTTGTCGCTGCGGGGTCCATCGACAGGCATCCTGCCTGACGATGGACTGGCCGGCCTCCCTGCCGGCCACCCGGCCCCCTGCGGGGCCCGGGCGATACCGCGCTCCGGCGGCCGTGGGCGGCGCGGGCTACGGAGAACGGCAAGGCGCTTCGTTCCAGATGGGCGTTGGCTCTTGCGGCCTGTGCGCTCCTCAATTCAGTGTCTCAAGGGACTTGGGGCTGGGGACGAGGCAAAAACGAAGCCCCCACCAAACCTCGCTCCAAGTCCCTCGTCCCTCACCACTGCCTTACTCGGGTGGCATCTGCTCCGGTCGTACCTTGCTGGCAAGGAATTCCTCGGCCTCGTCGGGGTCTACGGGTTCGCCGTCCTTGTTCACCAGCGGCAGTTCGGCATCGTTCCAGCCGCGGATGCCGGTCTTGAGCGAGATGACCTTCCCGTAGCCCATCAGCTTCATGGTATGGGCCGCCAGGGCGCTGCGGTTGCCGGAGCGGCACACGACCACCACCTCCCGGTCGCGGGCCTGGACCAGTTCCGGAATGGTGTCGTCGTAGCCCCAGTCACAGGCACCCTCGAGGATGCCGCGTGGCACGAACAGCGAGCCCTCGATGTGGCAGAAGTCGTATTCGTTCTGTTCCCGCACATCCACGATCAGGGGCTTTTCGCCGTTTTGCAGTTTCTCGTCCAGATCCCAGGGGAAGAGTTCCGGGATCTCCTTCAGGCTGTCGGCCACCAGTTCCTTGTAGGTCTTCATGGCATTACCTCGATTCGGATGATGAAAGGGGGGATCAGCTGCTGCTCTCGCGCAGGCCCTTTTCCACGGCGATGACCGCCGCCTCGACCCGGGAATGGACATTGAGCTTGCGCAGGATGGACTTCACGTGCAGCTTGACGGTGCCGTCGGAGATGCCCAGGTTGCGCGCAATGAGCTTGTTGCTCTGGCCCTCGGCCAGCAGCGACAGGATCTCGCGCTCGCGCGGGGTCAGCTCGGCAAAGGTGTCTTCCTTGTCGGAGCTGTAGTTTCCCTGCACCATGCGCGCCAGCACATCGGTGAGTTCCTGGGCCACCACGCTGCGTCCCATGACGATGTCGCGCAGGGCGCCGACCAGTTCGTCCGGCTCCATGTCCTTGAGCAGGTAGCCCTGGGCACCGTTCTGCAGGCACTTTACCAGGTCGGCCTCCTCGTTGGAGGTGGTGAGCATGGCCACCGGGGTGTCGATGTCGTTCTCGCGCAGGATGCGCAGTACATCGAGTCCGCCCATGTCGGGCATGCGCAGGTCGAGCAGGATCACATCGGGCTTGTGATGCAGCACTTTCTGGATGCCCGTGGCGCCATCGCCCACGGCAGCGACCACCTCGATGCCGCGCTGCTCCAGCAGGCCCTGAAGTCCGACCCGGAACAGGGCGTGATCGTCGATGAGGATGACGCGCATCGGCTTGCGTTTGCGGCTCATGTTCGGGTTCCCGTTGGTGGCTTATCGCATCGATTCCAGGGCGGAGAGGTTGTCCAGCTCGTCGAGCATGTTGTGGTCCTGGGCCTGGGCCTCGGGATCGTAGTGGAATTTCAGTTCCACGCGGGTGCCTTCGCCCGGTTCGCTCTCGATGCGCAGGCGTCCGCCGAGCACGCGGGCACGCTCCTCCATGATCTTCAGGCCGATGTGTTCGCCCGGATGTCGCTCGTCGCGGGGTGGCAGTTCGAAACCGTCGCCGTCGTTTTCCACCAGCACATGATAATCGCCCTCGCGGTTGCAGCGCAGCAGGATGCGGACAATGTTCGCATTGCTGTGCTTGCGTACATTGGAAAGCGCCTCCTGGATGATACGGAACACCTGCATCTCGTAGTCGGCCGGCAGATTGGACAGCCCCCATTCGCGTTGCAGGAAGACATGGATTCCCGTCTCCTTGCGAAAGCGCGAGACCAGTTTCTCGATGGAGGGGATCAGTCCCTTTTCCACATCCGGCTCGCGGCAGTGGGCGATGAGCTGTCGCAGGTCGGAATAGGCCTCCTCCAGGCTGTTTTCCACCTGTTCCAGTTCCCGGATGACCTTGAGGCCGCCCATCTGCTGCAGGGATTCGTCCAGAACGCGGACCTGGAAGCGCAGGCTGGCCAGGGTCTGCGCCAGGGAGTCGTGCAGCTCGTTGGCCAGCATGCTGCGCTCGCGGGCGATGATGGCGCGTCGGGCCTCCTTGTCCAGCCTGGCCTTGCCAATGGCCATGCCGAGGTGCTGGCCGATGGTCTTGAGCAGGTTTTCCATGTCCTCGTCGTCCTCCAGGCCGGGACGATCCAGGAACAGGTTGTACACGCCGAGGATGTCGCCCCGATAGGACAGGGGAATCGACAGCATGGAGGGCTGCTCGGCCGGAACGATGGGCTGGCCGATGATCTGCTGGCAGGGCAGGTTGCCCTGCGACTTGCTGACCTCGCCCTCGCTCACGCTCTGGCCACAGGTGGCACAGTCACGCGGCATGTGGTGTTCGGCCTTCACCACGGCCTCGCTGAGGCCGAGGCTGGCTACCAGTTCGAGCTGACCGTCGTCGTTCAGCAGCCGGACCGCTACGGCGCGTGCGCCGGTGGTGTCACGGATGATGTGCATGAACTCGTCCAGCAGCGAGCGCAGATCCTTGGGCATGTTGAGGGTGGCGGCCACATCGTAGAGCACTTCCAGTGACAGGTTGCTGCGCGCCAGCTCCTCGGTCTGCTCACGCACGCGCTGGTCCATCTCCGAGGACAGCGCCTCGAAATTGTCGGCCAGGGCGTTGATGTCGCGGGCCAGCTTGGCGATTTCGCCCTCCGCCAGCCGGGGCAGACGCGCGTTGAGGTTGCCTGCCCGCAGGCGCAGCGCCCAGTTGCGCACATGGGTCAGCGGCCGCCACAGATAGCGCTGGGTCATGTAGAGGATGAACAGCACCATGCTGAACGAAAGGGCCAGCAGGACGATGTGGGCGATCAGCAGCGGGTCGTTGCTGATCTGGCTGCTCTGCAGCAGCCAGTAGCTGGTCAGCGCCAGCCCGGCCAGACCGACGGAGAGGATGCCCAGCGAGAGGATGAAACGCAGGTCGAACACCCCGGGAGACTTGCGGTGCCACTCGGGTGCCGGCGGGATTCTGGCCCCGAGGTAGCGCCTGAGTCCCTGCAGCAGCTTGCAGTTCCGGGTCAGACGGCTCATCCGCGCTCCTGCCGGATCATTCCTCCGGCGGGGTGTAGTTGGGGTCGTTGGGATTGAGGAAGATGAACTGCTTCTCTCCGTCGATCTCCACGAAGTCGATGGTCATGCCCTTGATCAGGTCCAGGCTGATGGAGGAGATCACCACGTCCACCCCCTCGATGTGATAGGTGGTGTCCTTGGCGGGATCGGCCTCGTCGAAGCCCATGGCATAGTGAAACTTGCCGTCGGGCAGGCGCTGGGCGGCCACGCGCAGCGGCAGGCCCTCCAGGTGCTGTTCCTTGGCGGAGGTGCGGATCTGTGCGGCGGCTTCGGGCGTTATCGAGATCATGGCTTCAGTGCATCCGGTTCGTTGCTGAATAGGTCGGAATCGTCGTTGCAGCGGCGAACGAACTCCACGAAGCGCGCTACCCACGGATAATGGTCGGTATGGCGCAGATGGGAGTAGTTCGCCAGCAGATTGCGGTAGATGATACCATCATGCGCCCCGTCGATGCCCATTCCCCGAATCATGTTGTAGGCTTTCGGCAGACTTGCGTCCAGCCCCTCGAGTCCCGAGTAGTGGAACTCGTGGGCGTGGATGGTGCGTGGCTCCAGTCCGAGCCGCGGCCAGGGGTGGTCTGGGCGCTCCTCCAGCTTGACATAGCCACGGCCCTGGGGGCGCTCGTGCATCACCGCATCGGCCGGAACGATGCCCACCATCGGGCTGCTGCGATCCTCCCATCTGACCTGTCGGCACAGGTACATCAGGCCGCCGCACTCGGCATAGGTTGGCAGCCCGGCCTGGATCGCAGCACGGATTTCGCGGCGCAGGCCTTCATTGGCGGCCAGGTCGTCGGCAGCCGTCTCCGGGAAGCCGCCGCCGATGAACAGGCCCTCGACATCGGGCAGATGGGCGTCGTGCAGGCTGTCGAAGGGTACCAGCTCGGCACCGCAGCGTGCGAAGGCCTCGAGATCGGAGGGATAGTAGAAGCCAAAGGCGGCATCCCGGGCGATACCGATGCGTACCCGTCGCCTGGATCGGCAGCGGGTCTCCAGCCGGTCCTGCGGAGTGGCAGGACAGGGCAGGGGGCCGGCTTCGGCTGCAGTGGCCAGCAGGCGCTCGAGGTCGACCTGTTCGTGCACGGCGCGCGCCAGACGCTCGATCTTTTCGTCCACGGCGCGGGCCTCGTTGCTGGGAATCAGCCCCAGATGGCGCTCGTCGATGTCGAGCGAAGGATCGCGATGCACCGCGCCGATGACGGGGATGTCGGTGTAGTGCTCGACGATACGCCGCAGCTTGCCCTCGTGGCGTGAACCGCCCACCTGGTTGAAGATCACGCCGCGGATGCGGATCTCGGGATCGAAGGCCTGATGACCGAGGAGGATGGGGGCCACGCCACGGGTCATGCCCCGGGTATCCAGTACCAGCACGACGGGGCTGCCCAGCAGCCGTGCGAGCGCGGCATTGCTGTTGCTGCCCTCGAGATCGAGCCCGTCGTAGAGCCCCTTGTTGCCCTCGACCAGCGCCAGGTCGGCATCCGCGCTGCGGGCCACAAATTCGCGGCAGATCTCATCCTCGCCCATGGTATGGAAATCGAGATTGAAGCAGGGTCTGCCAGCGGCTCGGCCCAGCCACATGGGGTCGATGTAGTCCGGCCCCTTCTTGAACGGCTGTACACCCAAACCGCGCTGACGCAGGGCTGCGCACAGACCGATGCTGAGCGTGGTCTTGCCCGAGGACTTGTGGATGGCCGAGACGAAGATGCGGTTCATCGTTCAGATCGAAAAAACGAAAAGGGGGATGACAGAGCAGGCTCCATCATCCCCCGGACTGGCAAGGGATCGGGTCAGTCGGCAGCCTTGTGATGCTGCGGATCGACCACATGATCCTCCAGGCTCATCGGCAGGAAGCGCAGGATCTTCACCCCCAGCGCAATCATCAGCAGCGTTGCGGCCATGCCGCCCAGACCCAGAAGGAACTCGGGCAGGGACGGATGATAGGGGTGGATCACACCGTCGAAGAAGCTGCTGCTCTCTTCCAGACCCGGGAACAGGTCCAGCGGCCAGGCCTGACCACCGATGATGGTGACGTACATCTGGATGACGCCGCCGATCACCACCAGCAGGGAGGCAATCACCAGCCAGAAGCGTGAGCCGCTGGTGCCCGGCAGGTAGAGCAGGGCAAAGGGCACGACCAGGCCGATCAGCATCTGCCCGACCCAGAACAGGGTGGAGTAGATGTTGTCACCAAAGAGGAGGAACTCCTCGACACCATGCCGCTGGGCCACATAGAGGCTGGCGATGTGGAACACCAAGACGAAGTAGAACACCGTTACCAGGAAGATGCCGAGCATGTTCTTGAGACGGCGCACTACCAAGTCACCCAGCGGCCGACCGGTCCAGGCATAGCTGGCCAATAGCACCAGGGTGAAGATGGCAGTGCCGTAAGCAAAGGACATGGCCACGAACATCGGCCCCATGACGGCGGAGTTGTAGGCTTCCCGCGCGATCAGGAAACCGAAGATGGAACCGGTACCGGTGGTGAGAATGATGCGCCATGCAAAGGCGAAGATCCCCGCCGGCTTGTACAGGGGCCTGGCGTTGCGGTCCATCATCGCCCAGAGGTAGACGAAGACGGCGGCAAAGAAGCCGTTGTACAGGATCATGTTCCAGGCAAAGATCGACTTGAAGTTGTAGTGGGTCATGGCCACGATCAGGCGATCCGGGTGGCCCAGATCGAGCACCAGGATCATCAGACCGCCAGCCAGCAGGGAGATGGCGACCAGACCGGACAGACGCCCCATGTACTTGTAGACATGGCGGTTGAACACGGTCGCCACGGAGGCCACATTGAGTGCGCCGGTCGCGGCCACGATCAGGAACACGGCGAACACATGCGGCACGCCCCAGACGATCTGGTTGGTCATGCCGGTTACCCAGTGGCCATTGTGCTCCATGTAATAAGCGGCGCCCAGGCCAAGGGCCAGGATACCGCCCAGGAGGGCGAGCAGGCCCAGGTAGCCCATGCTCTTGCCTTCTATTTCACGAAATTCAACGCTCATGGTTTCTTCTCTTTCGTGTGAGGTGCCGTGAGACTCAGATGCCCTGATAGCGGACGCCGGTGTCCAGCTTCAGGTCGGCGCGAATCTGCTTGCCGCCATATTTCTTCAGCTGCTGCGAGATCTCGCTGTTCGGATCCTTCAGGTCGCCGAAGATCAGGGCCTTGCCTTCTTCGCCATGTTCGGCGGCACAGGCTTCGACACAGGCGGGCTGCTGGCCATTGTCCACGCGATAGACGCACATGGTGCAGGACTCCACCGTACCCTTGCCGCGCGGCGCGTGCGGAAGTTGCTCGCCCTCGAGGCTTTCGTGGATGAAGGAGCGTGCCTTGTAGGGGCAGGCCATCATGCAGTAGCGGCAGCCGATGCAGATGTGCTTGTCCACCAGAACGATGCCGTCGGCACGCTTCATCGAGGCGCCGGTGGGGCACACATCCACGCAGGGCGGATGCTTGCAGTGCTGGCACATGACCGGCAGTTGCTGTTCGTAACCGGTCTTGCGGTCACGCAGCTTGACTACCCGGATCCACTGGGCATCGGTTTCGGGACGCCCATGGCTCTTGACGCCGTGGGTCTCATGGCAGGCGGTCACGCACTTTTCACAGCCGTCGCACTTGTTGGCGTCCACCAGCAGGCCCCACCGCACCGAGTCATCCACCGGACGGTCCAGCGGACGATCACCCGGTTTGGCGGCCTGGGCCACGGTGTTCAGGATCACGCCGGGTGCAATGGTCACGCCGGCGACCAAGGCAGCGCCGCCGCCCAGGAGCTTGCGGCGATAGGTGTCGATCCGGTTCTCGTTACTCATGGCTGTTGTTCTCCGCGGAGACGAGTTCGAGGTCACCCTTGCTCAGTGGCCCGGCGGCCTTGTTGGAGAAGTGGTGTGGATTGCTGCCACCCAGGGCATGGTTGAACTTGCCCTTGGCCTTTCCATAGGCCGATTCGGGCTTGTCCGCATGACACTGGAAACAGTCGATTTTCACCGAGGCGTAGTTGTGGCAGCTGCTGCAGAAGTGCTCGTCGCTGCCGAACCTCGGATATTCACCCTTCTCGTTCGGGACCACATGGCAGTTGATGCATTCGACCAGGCTGTACTTCTTGGTACGAATGCCCTCGTGCATGGTCAGGTCGCGATGACGGAGGATGAACTCGAAATGCTGCTTGCGCATCACGGGCGTGGGCTCCACACATTGCTCACCCTTGCCCTTGGGGATGTCCGGCAGGGGCGGCTCGGCGTGGGCTCCAGCCGTAATGAGGAGTGACGCCAGCCCGATGAGGGCCAGCGTCACTTTCAGTTGGCGAGTCAGGCGCACGGTCGGCTCTCCTATCGCGTTATTCACCCATGGCCATGTCGATGTAGCCGGTGGGGCATACATCGGAGCAGATGTGGCAGCCGATGCAGCGTGCATAGTCGGTTGCCACATAGCGGCCGGTGGTCGCCTGATCCTTGGGCACACGATACACCGCGTCCTGCGGGCAGAAGATGACGCAGTTGTCGCACTCGAAGCACAGGCCGCAGCTCATGCAGCGCTCGGCCTCTGCCTGCGCCTCTTCCTCGGAGAGGCCGATCACGCGCTCGCTGAAGTGGCCCAGCACTTCGTCAGCGGAGGGCACGATCTCCTTGCGCTTGTGCCGCGGCACACACTGGAAGTGGCCGAGGAACAGCTTGTCGGAGGAGATGATCTCGTACTTGGAGCGGTCCTCGAAGTTGTGGATCGCGTAATCGGCGGAAGAGGTGCCGCGCAGATCGCCTTCGTTCGGATTGAACTCCTTGGGCGCCAGACCGGTCTCGAGCAGCTTCTCGAGCAGGTTGAAGTGGTGCTTGTCCACCTTCGGGCGCTTCTTCATCTCCTCGTGCTTGAGGTAATGGTCGATGCTCTCGGCAGCGATGGAGGCCTGGCCAATGGCGGTGGTCAGCAGGTGCGGACGCACGATGTCGCCACAGACGAAGTGACCTTCCTTACCCGGTACCTGATAGAAGCTGTCGGCGTCCATCAGGCCGCGGCCGTTGTCGAAGTCCTCCAGGCCGGTGAGGTCACCGCTCTGACCGATGGCGGCGACGATCAGGTCGGCCTCGATCACGCGCTCGGTGCCCTCGATGGGGACCGGACGGTTGTCCTCCATCTTGCAGTCGGCAATCTTCAGGCCAACGGCACGCTTGCCCGACTCGTCCATGATGACCTCGAGCGGCATGACGCCATCGAGAATGGTGACACCCTCGGTCAGGGCATCCATCACCTCGTGCTCGGCAGCGGTCATCTGATCCTTGGGGAACAGCGAGGTCAGGGTCACATCGGCCCCTTCCTTGGCGGCAGAGACCACGGTGTCGTGGGTGGTGTAGCCGTGCACCACGCGCTCCGGACGCTCGTCCTCGTTGATGTTGCTGACGGCACCCAGGCGACGGGCCACGGACACCACGTCGATGGAGGTGTCACCACCGCCCACGCAGACCACCTTCTTGCTCACCAGCTGCAGGCGACCTTCGTTGAAGGCCTCCAGGAAGGCCACACCGGAGACGCAGTTCTCGCAGTCCTTCCAGCCGGGGATCGGCAGGTCGCGGCCGACCCAGGTGCCGATGGCCCACAGGATGGCGTCGAATTCCTTCTCCAGTTCCTCGACGCTGACATCCTTGCCGACTCGGGTGTTGGTGCGCACCTCGATGTCGCCCATGTCGAGGATACGGTTGATCTCGTGATCCAGCACCTCACGCGGGGTACGGTAGCCGGGGATGCCGTAGCGCATCATGCCACCCAGTTCCGCGTGCGACTCGAAGATGCAGGAGGCATGGCCCATGCGGCGCAGCTGGTAGGCCGCGGAGAGACCGGCCGGGCCGCCACCGACGATGGCCACTTTCTTGCCGCTCAGCTCTTTCGGCGCCTCGAACTTGAAGCCGTTCTCGTAGGCGGTGTCGCCGATGAACTGCTCCACCGAGTTGATGCCTACGAAGTCATCGACATCGTTGCGGTTGCAGCCGTCCTGGCAGGGAGCGGGGCAGACGCGGCCCATCATGGCAGGGAACGGGTTGGCGTTGGTGGAGCGGCGGAAGGCGTACTCCTGCCAGCTCATGTCACCCGCGGGCTTCTCGATGCCACGCACGATGTCCAGCCAGCCGCGGATGTCCTCGCCGGAGGGGCAGCTGCCCTGGCAGGGCGGCGTACGGTGCACATAGACAGGGCACTTGTGAGAGGAGTCCTGGACGAAGATCTTTTCGTGCAGATCGTCCCAGGTGTTCTTGCCATCCTCGAAACGGCGGAACGTCAACTTGCATTCGTCTTGTGAAGTAGCCATGCCTGCTCTCCTAATCTAGTGAATCAGGTGATTCGGAAACATTGAAATCGTTACTCGGTTGCCTCTGCGGCAGTTTCTTCCTCGTCCTCGACGCCATCCAGTTCCTTCTCCTGGATGGAGCCCTTGAGGACGATCGCGTTGCTTACCAGCTGATGGACACTGACGATCATGTCCATGCCGAAATCGTAATAGGGAAGCACCTTGGTGAACTGCGACTTGCAGATGGCGCAGATCGCGGCCATGTTGGTGACCCCATGCTCGTCGACCACCTGCTTGAGGGCAGTCATGCGCGGCAGGGCGCCCTTGACACGCAGCTCGATCAGATCGTCGGTCAGCAGACCGCCACCACCGCCACAGCAGTAGGTAGCGTCGTGAATGGTGTCGATCGGCATGTCGAAGTAGTGGTTGCAGGTCGCCTTGATGATGTTGCGCGGGATCTCGAACTGACCGCCCGGCTTGTCGCCCATGCGCGAGGCACGGGCCACGTTGCAGGAATCGTGGAAGGTCAGGCGCATGTGGTCGTTCTCTTCCTTGTTCAGGCGCAGCTTGCCTTCCTTGATCAGTTCCCAGGTGAACTCGCAGATGTGCTGCGGCACGGGATAGCGCGGATCAAGGAAGTCGAAGGGGCCGGCCAGAGTGTTGAGGAAGCTGTAGGCCACACGCCAGGCATGGCCGCACTCGCCGAAGACGATGCGCTTGACGCCCAGCTCCAGGGCGGCCTCGCGGATGCGCAGGGCCAGCTTGCGCATGTTCTCGTAGGAGCCGATGAACATGCCGAAGTTGGCGGCCTCGCTGGCCTTGGAGGACAGGGTCCAGCTCACGCCGGCCTCGTGGAACACCTTGCCGTAGCCGATCAGCCCGTCGATGTGCGGCTCGGCGAAGAAGTCGGCAGAGGGGGTGACCATGAGGATTTCGGCCCCCTTCTGGTCCAGCGGATACTTGACCGGTACGCCGGTATCGTCCTCGACCTCCTCTTCGAGGTCGGCAAGGGTGTCGGCCAGCGCCGGCTCGGGCAGACCCAGGTTGTTGCCGATGGTCTGCGCCTTCATGATGATCTCGTTGCAGTACTTCTGGCCGAGACCGACGGAGTCCATGATCTCGCGGGCAGCCATGGAGATCTCGGCCGTGTCGATGCCGTAGGGGCAGAATACCGAGCAACGGCGGCACTGCGAGCACTGATGGAAGTAGCTGTACCACTCGTCCAGCACTTCCTTGGTCAGATCCACGGCACCCACCAGCTTGGGGAAGTACTTGCCGGCGAAGGTGAAGTAGCGGCGGTACACCTTACGCAGCAGATCCTGGCGCGCCACGGGCATGTTCTTGGCGTCACTGGTGCCGAGGTAGTAATGGCACTTGTCGGTGCAGGCACCACACTTCACGCAGGAATCCAGGAATACGCGGAAGGAGCGGTACTTGCCGAGCAGGTCACCCATCTTTTCGATGGCCTTTTCTTCCCAGTTGTCCACCAGCTCGCCCGGGTAGCCGAGGGCCACCTGGAACTGTTCCTTGGACTCGAAGGGGCGGCTGTGCGCCATGACCCCTTCCTGGACCTTGGGAATCTCGATGTAGTCTTTCAGTTTCGGAGTTTCGAAATCAGCCACTGTGAGTTCCTCGAAACCTTAGGAGTTGGTGTTCTGCTGCGAACCGGCTTCCAGCTCGGCGGCCCACGGCGCCAGATGACGCTGTTCGCGCGGGTTGTCGACCTGGTTGCGGGTCGGGCTGAAGAACACGCCCGGCACATGCAGCAGCTTGCTGAACGGGAAGACAATCATCAGCACTGCGACCAGACCCAGATGAATGAGCAGTATCGGGTCGCTGGGCAGCGGCTGGATGTCGAAACGCATCAGGCCCAGGAAGAAGGCCTTGACGGCAACGATGTCGGTGTGGGTCACGAACGACATCAGCGTACCGGAGATGCCGATGCCCAGAAGGAGGGCCAGCATCAGATGATCGGAGGGTGCGGAAATGTAGCGCACGCGGTCGACGACGATGCGGCGGGCCCAGAGGCCAAGCAGGCCGGCAATCATCGCCAGGGCGGCATACTTGCCGAAGGGCTGGATGAGATCGACCCACCACCAGACGGGTTCGGTGAAGTAGCGCAGATGACGCGCCAGAACCAGGAACAGGGCCATGTGGAACATCCAGCCGAAGACCCAGATCCACTTGTTAGACCGGAAGAGGCTGTAGAAGAACACGACTTCCTTTGCCATGCGCAGCACCACACCAGCCTTGGTCGTCGGGGCCGGAGTGGTCGGGATCTTGAGCGGTGCGGGCGTCTTGGCGTATTGCACGATCTTGCGGCCAAGACCGATCACCAGCAGGCCCGTGGCAAAGTAGAAAAGCAGGGCGTAAATGACACTGAACGACATGAGTTCGTTCCTCTCCCAGTAGCAGTCGAACAAGGGGCAGGGGGGCAAGCCCCCCTGCTGTCACCTCATTGAAGCCTGGCCCCTTGAGGGTTCGGCCTCGATCTTGCAGATCAGACGCAGCCGGTCGGCTTGGGCAGGCCGGCGTACTTGCACGCCTGCTTGGCCGGACCATAGGGGAACAGCTCGTACAGGTACTTGCTGTTGCCCTTGTCCTTGCCCAGCTTCTTGCCGATGGCCTTGGTCAGGACGCGGACGGCCGGTGCGATCTGGTACTCGTCGTAGTACTCGCGCAGGAAGTTGATCACTTCCCAGTGTGCGTCGGTCAGTTCGCAGTCGTCCATCTTGGCCATGGCTTCGCCGATTTCGGGCGTCCACTGGGACAGGTCTACCAGGTAGCCTTCCTCATCCACTTCGATCTCTTGACCATTCACATTGATAGTTGCCATTGCTTCGTACTCCAGTCAGTCAGTAATGAATCAGAGCCAGCTCTGTACGTTGTCGTACTTCGTGGTCAGTTCGACAAACCCGTTGTAGTCCACAACGGAGATGCCGTCGATGAGCTTGTCCTCGCCCAGGCCGCGAGCAGCCAGATCGGGACCGAGGACGAAGAAGGACACATCGCCCATCTTCTCCTTGACCTTGCCTTCCACGGCCGTGCCCTTGGTGGCTGCAACGACACCGTCCTCGATCAGGAGGATGGCGCTGCCGGGCAGGGCGTGCCTCATGCACGAGTCAAGCGTGTTGCGCTCGAAAGGAGACTTGTTGACGGTATGCAGCATTGCCATGTTGATATCTCCTTCAGAAGCTCAGAATGACGTCGGACTGATCCATGATCTCCGCCAGTTCCTTGGCAGTGACCACCTGGATGGAGTCCTTTTCGGCCCAGTCGTCGTCCTCGTCCTCGTAGGTGAGGTGCTGCAGGTCGTCGATGGTCAGGCCACGCTCCTCGAGCGACTCCTTCTCGACATAGATCTTGCGGATGTCGTAGTCACCCAGGGCAGAGTAGGTCGGCGAGAAGTTCTTCATCTCGATGCCGTCCGTGTTCTGGTCCTTGGTGAGCTGGTACACCCCGTCATCGAGGAAGGCGAGGGCAACGTCCTGCTCGAACGCCGCACCGATCAGGACGACCTCGAGTGACTCGAGGGCGTAGATGGTGCCGTACGGCGCCTTGCGGTTGACATACAGGAATTTCTTCACATCGGACATGTCGTTGCTCCTCAGTCGCCGAAGACCACGAGACGGTCACACTGGATGCCGGCCTCGATCAGCTGGCCGAGGCCAGAGATGCGGAACCCGGGCGCGATGTTGTCGCCGTCCTTGCCCTGACGCTTGGCCTCGTTCTCGTCGAGGATGCCGCGGCGCTGGGCCGCGGCAATGCAGACAACGAGATCGAGGTTGTGCTTCTCGGCCAGTTCGGACCAGCGCACCTGGATGTTGCGGTCATCCTGCGGCGGAACGGTGTAACGCGTCGCGTTGTTCACGCCGTCGTGATAGAAGAAGACCCGGAAGATCTCATGACCGGCCTCCAGGGCCGCCTTGGTGAAATGATAGGCGGTGTCGGAGGCCTCATGAGTGTAGGGCCCTTCGTTGACCATGATGCCAAACTTCATCGTCTCGTCCCTTTCCGATCAGAAGCGGATGTGGGTGGACGCGTTCAGGCTGTTGCGAGAACCGCGCCAGTTGTCCACATGGTACTTCGTGAACGGCAGGTTGGTGAGCTCGAAGAAGCGCGGCCAGCCGATGCGCTCGATCCAGTCGTTGATGCGCTCCCAGTCCTTGGCGTCTTCCTTGTAGCACTTGAGGATGCGCTTGACGATGGCGGTCGCCTCGGGCCAGCGCGGCGGGTTGTTGGGCACCCCGGCTGCCACCAGCTTCTGGAAGGTCGGCTTGCCACGGGCGTTGGAGTGGTTGCCGCCAACCCAGATGGCCAGCTTGGTGTGTTCGTGGTCGTTGATCTGCATCGGCGGGCAGGGCGGGTAGCAGGCACCGCAGCAGATGCACTTGCGCTCGTCCACTTCCAGCGAGGGCTTGCCGTTGACCATGGCCGGACGGATGGCCGCCACCGGGCAGCGGGCCACAACGGCCGGGCGCTCGCAGGCGTTACCGACCAGCTCGTGGTTGATCTTGGGCGGCTTGGTGTGCTGCACGTTGATGGCGATGTCGCCCTGGCCACCGCAGTTGATCTGGCAGCAGGAGGTGGTGATGTGGACACGGTTCGGCATGTCGCAGTTGCGGAACTCGTCGATCAGCTCGTCCATCATCGCCTTCACCACGCCGGAGGCGTCGGTGCCGGGGATGTCGCAGTGCAGCCAGCCCTGGGTGTGGGACAGGGTGGTGACGGAGTTGGCGGTGCCGCCAACGACG
>JALWNJ010000149.1:0-1116 GCA_026995955.1 Gammaproteobacteria bacterium | reverse complement strand
GAACCTTGGCTTCGTCGGCCACCATGTACTCGATGTTGGAGCGGATGGTGAAACGAACATAACCATCGCCGTACTTGTCGCCGATCTCGGTCAGCTTGCGCAGCGAGAACAGGTCGAGGATACGCGAGGTACCGGCCTTGACGGTCCAGATCTTCTCGCCACTCTCCGCAACGTGCAGCAGGACACCCGGGCGGGGATGCTCGTGGTACTTCCACTGACCGTAGTTGCGGCGCATGACGGGGTGCATGTACTGGAACCCGTCGGGGCAACCGGATTCGATCGGTTGACGCATTTCAGCAGCCATATTGCCTCCAGATAAGTCAGAAATTTCCGTTGTGGCGGGCCCGAAGACCCGCCGAATTCAGTTCGTTCTCGTTCCCGAGCGCGGGGGTCAGGCGCTTGCGGCAGCCTTTTCCTCGCGCTTGCGCTCGAACCACTTCTCGGCTTCCTCGTCCCAGCCGTCGGTACGAACATAGGAAGACTGACGCGGGTTGTTGAGCATGTGCGGATCGGGGTCGATGCCGATGCCCTCGAGGAAGTTGACCAGGCCGATGCGCTCGATCATCTCGCCGCAGCGCTCGTGCTCCAGAGCGTTCTCGGCCCAGAAGTCGATGACCTCTTCGGCCAGCTCGACGATCTTCTCGTAGTCCTCTTCGGTCTCGAGCTTCATGAACGGAACGATCACGGTACCCATCAGGTCGCCGATCTTAAGGGTGCGCTTGCCACCGATGAGGATGGTCACGCCCTTGTCGTCTCCCGGATGCAGCGCCTTGTTCATCACGTTCAGGCAGTGCATGCAGCGCACGCAGTTGCGGTTGTCGACGGTGATGGTGTCGTCATCGTTCAGGCAGATGGCGTTGGTCGGGCAACGCGAGATCACATTGTCGATCACGTACTGGCGACCCTTGGCCTCGACGAACTCCTTGACGGCATCCTGATCGATCTTCATGTCGTCACGCCAAGTGCCGATGATGGCGAAGTCGGAGCGTTCGATGGAGTTCACGCAGTCGTTCGGGCAGCCGGAGACCTTGAACTTGAACTTGTAGGGCAAGGCCGGGCGATGCACGTCGTCGGTGAAGTTGTTCAGCAGATGACGCTGGATGATATGCTCGCTGG
>JALWNJ010000148.1 GCA_026995955.1 Gammaproteobacteria bacterium | reverse complement strand
CGTCACGGCAATCGGGTATTTGTCGCCATCTCCGACCCGATGAATCTCGGTGCGCTGGACGACTTCAAGTTCAAGAGCGGGCATCCCACCGATGCCGTGCTGGTGGAGGAGGACAAGCTCAGCAAGCTGATCGACGCCGCCCTCTCCGGGGCCGAAACAGGGCTGGAGGACCTCGACCTGGACGAGGATCTCGACAATCTCGAGATGACCAGCGAGGACGAACAGCAGGGCGCCGATGTCACCGAAGCCGACATTGACGACACCCCGGTGGTGCGCTTCGTCAACAAGGTGCTGCTCGATGCCATCAACAAGAAGGCCTCGGACATCCACCTCGAGCCCTACGAGAAGAAGTTTCGCGTGCGCTTCCGCATCGACGGCGTGCTGCACGAGGTGGCCAGCCCGCCCACCAGCCTGGCGCCACGCATCACCGCGCGCATCAAGGTCATGTCGCGCATGGACATCTCCGAGCGGCGCATCCCCCAGGATGGGCGCATCAAGATGCAGCTGTCCAAGAACCGTGCCATCGACTTCCGCGTCAACACCTGCCCGACCCTGTTCGGCGAGAAGATCGTACTGCGTATTCTCGATCCGACCAGCGCCACCCTGGGCATCGACCAGCTCGGCTACGAAGAGGAGCAGAAGCAGCTCTACCTGCAGGCCCTGCAGCAGCCGCATGGCATGATCCTGGTCACTGGTCCCACCGGCTCGGGCAAGACGGTATCCCTCTATACCGGCCTCAACATCCTCAACACGCCGGAGCGCAACATCTCAACCGCCGAGGACCCGGCCGAGATCAACATGCCCGGCGTGAACCAGGTCAATGTCAATCCGAAGGTGGGCCTGACCTTTGCCGAGGCCCTGCGCGCCTTCCTGCGCCAGGATCCGGATGTCATCATGGTGGGCGAGATCCGCGATCTGGAAACCGCCGAGATCGCCATCAAGGCGGCGCAGACGGGCCACCTGGTGCTCTCCACCCTGCACACCAACGATGCGCCGCAGACCCTGACCCGGCTCGCCAACATGGGCGTGCCGCCCTACAACATCGCTTCTTCGGTGTCGCTGATCATCGCCCAGCGCCTGGCGCGCCGCCTGTGCAACAACTGCAAGACGGTGGACGATGTGCCCAAGGAGGCCCTGCTGGCCGAGGGCTTTACCGAGGAAGAGGTGGAATCCGGGCTGACCATCTACAAGGCCGTGGGTTGTGACCAATGCACGAACGGTTACAAGGGCCGTGTGGGAATATACCAGGTCATGCCCATCTCCGAAGAGATGGGGCGTATCATCATGGCTGGCGGCAATGCCATGCAACTGGCCGACCAGGCAAGAAAGGAAGGGATCCCCGACCTGCGTCAGTCTGGCCTGAAGAAGGTAAAGGATGGCATTACCAGTCTTGAAGAAGTCAACCGCGTGACCAAGGATTAATCATGGCCAAGGCTCAGGAAAAGGTCGTATTCATCTGGGAAGGTACCGACCGCAAGGGTACCCGTGTCAAGGGAGAATCCACTGCCATCAGCGACGCGGTGCTCAAGGCCGACCTGCGCCGGCAGGGCATCAACCCCATCAAGGTGCGCAAGAAGCCCAAGCCCCTGTTCGGCGGCAAGAAGAAGATCACCGGGCAGGACATCGCCATCTTCTCGCGCCAGTTGGCCACCATGATGTCGGCCGGTGTACCCATGGTGCAGGCCTTCGACATCGTCGGCCGTGGCCACGAGAACCCCGCCATGCAGGAACTGATCCTGTCCATCAAGGCCGATGTGGAGGGGGGGACCAGCCTGGCCGACGCGCTGGCCAAGCACCCGCTCTACTTCGACGAGCTGTTCGTCAACCTGGTCCGCGCCGGTGAACAGTCCGGTGCCCTGGAGAACCTGCTGGACAAGATCGCCACCTACAAGGAAAAGACCGAGGCGATGAAGTCCAAGATCAAGAAGGCCATGATGTATCCGGCCTCCGTGGTGGTGGTGGCCTTCATCGTGTCCGCCATCCTGCTGATCTTCGTGGTGCCTCAGTTCCAAGAGCTGTTCCGCGGCTTCGGTGCCGACCTGCCGGCCTTCACCATGTTCGTCATCCACCTGTCCAATTTCTTCCAGAAATGGTGGTGGGCCATCTTCGGCGGCATTGGCCTTGCGATCTTCGCCTTCGTCCAGGTCCACCGCCGTTCCGAGGCCTTCCGCCACTGGCTGGACAAGATGCTGCTCAAGATGCCCATCTTCGGCGAGCTGATCCGCAAGTCGGCCATCGCCCGTTTTGCCCGTACCCTGCAGACCATGTTCGCCGCTGGCGTGCCGCTGGTGGAGGCCATGGAATCGGTCGCGGGTGCCACCGGCAACGCCGTCTACGCCGAGGCAGTGCTCAAGATGCGTGACGATGCCGCCACCGGTACCCAGATCCAGCAGTCCATGCGTACCACCGGCCTGTTCCCCAACATGGTGGTGCAGATGGTGGCCATCGGCGAGGAATCCGGCTCGCTCGACACCATGCTCGGCAAGGTGGCCGACTTCTACGAGGAAGAGGTAGACAACATGGTCGATGGCCTGAGCAGCCTGATGGAGCCGCTGATCATGGCCTTCCTCGGCGTGGTCGTCGGTGGTCTGGTGGTGGCCATGTACCTGCCGGTGTTCAAGATGGGTTCTGTCATCGGCTGATGGCGGAGCTCTCCCAGATCTTCGCCCAGCAGCCCTGGCTGGTCTGGGTCGGTGGCGCGCTGCTCGGCCTCAGTGTCGGCAGCTTCCTCAATGTGGTCATCCACCGCATGCCGCTGATGCTGGAGCGGCAGTGGAAGCGGGAATGCCGCGAACTGCTGGAACTGGAAGCCGAGCAGGAGACGCGGGAGCGCTTCAACCTCATCGTGCCGCGCTCGCGCTGTCCGCACTGCGGTCACCGCATCGGTGCTCTGGAGAACATCCCGTTGCTGAGCTGGCTGTGGCTGCGCGGGCGCTGTCGGGCCTGCCGCGAGCCCATCGGGCTGCAGTACCCCATGGTCGAGCTGTTCACCGCCCTGCTCACGCTGCTGGTGCTGTGGCAGCTGGGACCCACGGCGCAGGCACTGGCGGCCATGCTGTTCACCTGGACCCTCATCGCCCTCTCCGGCATCGATCTGAAGATCTACATCCTGCCCGACAACATTACCCTGCCACTCCTGTGGCTGGGGCTGCTGCTGAACTGGCAGGGGCTGTACACCAGCCTCGACAGTGCCCTGCTTGGCGCCGTGGCCGGCTACCTCAGCCTGTGGCTGCTGTACCACGGCTTCCGCCTGCTGACCGGCAAGGAGGGCATGGGCTATGGCGACTTCAAGCTGTTCGCCGCCATCGGCGCCTGGCTCGGCTGGCAGATGCTGCCCCTGGTGATCATCCTGGCTGCCGTGGCCGGGGCCGTGATCGGCATCGGGCTGATCGTGCTGCGCGGCCGCGACCGGGCCCAGCCCATTCCCTTCGGTCCGTTCCTGGCCATCGGCGGCTGGGTGGCGCTGATGTGGGGCGAGGAGATCACGCGGAGCTATCTGCGCTCGGCCGGCATCCTCTACTGACATGCCCCTGAAGATCGGCCTGACCGGCGGTGTAGCCAGTGGCAAGAGTACCGTGGCCGGCCTGTTCGAACGCCGTGGCGTGCCCGTGCTCGACGCCGATACCGTGGTCCACGAGCTGCTTGCCGACGATGCGGAGGTCATCGAGGCCATCGCCGGGCATTTTGGCCCCGATGTCATCGGTGCGCATGGGGTGGACCGTGTGGCCCTGCGCGAGCATGTGTTCCGCGACACGGAGCAACGCCGCTGGCTCGAGGCCCTGCTGCATCCGCGCGTCCGCAGCCGGATGCTGGCCTGGAGCGAGGCCCAGGAGGCCCCCTATGTGTTGCTGGTCGTCCCCCTGCTGGTGGAGGCCGGCTGGCAGGATCTGGTCGATCGCGTGCTGCTGGTGGAGGCGCCGCGGGCCCTGCGTCGCGAACGCCTCCTGCAACGCCCGGGCATGGATCCGGCCACCGCCGACGCCATCCTCGCCGCGCAGGCCAGTGACGCGGCACGCCGCGCCGTGGCCGACGACCTTGTCCTCAACGAGGCCGGCCTCGAGGCCCTGGAGCGCGCCGTTGGTGCGCTGCATCACGGATATCTAGAAATGGCGGCGTCACAATAGCCCGCGTTGCCACCCCAACAACCGATTGGCAAAATACCCGCTCACCTCTGCCCAGAAGAGCACCCGTGTCCAGCCACATCCTGTACGAGCAGCCCCTCAACGAGCGCATGCGCACCTTCCTGCGCCTCGAGCACCTGATGCAGCAGCTCGAGCAACACCTGCAGGGAGACACCCGGCTCGACACCCATGGCGCCATCCTGACACTGATCGAGCTGTTCAGCCTGTCCTCGCGCGGCGATCTCAAGAGCGAGCTGATGAAGGAGCTGGAACGCCAGATCGCCAACCTGAGCCAGCTCGAGCACGACCCGGAGGTGGATCAGCTGCGACTGCGCACCGTGATCGAGCAGCAGCGGGCAATGATCACCAAATTGCACGGCATGAGCGGACAGGTGGGCCAGGAGCTGAAGGAAAACGACTTCCTCACTGCCATCCGCCAGCGCACGGCCGTGCCCGGCGGCACCTGCGACTTCGACCTGCCCATGTACCACTTCTGGCTCAACCGTCCGGTAGCCGAGCGCCATGCGCAGATCCGCGCCTGGAGCCAGCCCTTCGTGCAGGTGGAGGAAGCCATTGCCCAGATCCTGCAATACATCCGAGACAGCGCCATCCCCGAGTCCCGCACGGCGGCGAACGGCTTCTATCAGCAGGCGCTCGACAGCAGCAAGCCCTACCAGATCATCCGCATCCTGATGCCACACGACGCCGCGGTGTATCCGGAGATCAGCGCCGGCAAGCATCGCTTTTCAGTGCGGTTCCTGCGCATGCCCTCGGCCGATCAGCGGCCGGCTCAGGTCAATGAGGAGGTGGAATTCCTGCTCGCCTGTGGCACGCTCTGAACGCTGCCACGCGCCCCGAATGCCGCTCAGTGTTCGGCGGTAAGATGGAACAGCCAGCGCTGGGCACGGCCGTCCTTGCCCATGCCGATCACATGCACCAGCCAGTCATGGCGGCCGCTGACGCAGATCGGGAACATCATCTCGCCGCGCCATGCGCCCTTTTCCGTCTGCCGTGCACGGTGCCGATTCGGCCCCATGTCCATGCCCTGCATCTCCAGCGACAGCACCACCCGCTGCAGCGGCTCCGTGGTCTCGACGACGAAGGGAATGGGCGTCAGCGCACGCGCCGGACCGGTGAGCCGCAGGCGCAGGCCCGCCACCTCGCAGGGGCCCTGGGCCAGATCGCAGTCCACCGCCTCGCCGGCCAGCGGCACCTGGTTGGGCGCCCGCAACGGCTCGGACTGGCGCGACAACACCCAAGCCAGACCATATCCCGCACCCAGCAGGGTCAGCAGGAGCAACAGTGACAGCGCCCGTCTCATGCCACCGGCCCCGGCCAGAAGGCACGCA
>JALWNJ010000147.1 GCA_026995955.1 Gammaproteobacteria bacterium | reverse complement strand
TGGGGGCGATCATCTTGCAGGGACCACACCACTCGGCCCAATAGTCGACCAGCACGGGGGTGTCGGATTTCAGTACTTCTTCCTCGAACGAATCGTCCGAGAGATACACAATCTTGTCGCTCAAAGTCGGTGACCTCCTGATGACGGCGCGGCCATCGCGCCAACGGGTGGCACATTTTCCCCCCGGGCGCGCCCGGGTTCAACCCTGATGGACAGCGGGACATCCTGGTCCCGGACCATGGCGTGTAATTTGCTAACATGGCGCCCGTTGAGGAAAACCGGAAAAGTGAAGCATCCCATGAGCGATACGCATCTGAGCGACACGCGCTGCAGCGAATTCGCGCTGCCCGAGCCCATCCAGCAGGGGCTCGACGATCTGGGGTTTACCCATTGCACCCCCATCCAGGCGGCCGTGCTGCCGCTGGCGCTGGCCGGCCACGATGTCGCCGGCCAGGCCCAGACCGGCACCGGCAAGACCGCCGCCTTTCTCATCAGCGCCTTTGCCCGGCTGCTGACCCGACCCGAGCCGGAGCAGCGGCGCGACAACCAGCCGCGCGCGCTGGTCATCGCGCCCACCCGCGAACTGGCGCTGCAGATCCATCGCGATGCCGAGGCGCTGGGCCGGCATGCCGGCCTCCGCCTGGGCCTGGTCTATGGCGGCGTCGACTACGACAAGCAGCGCCGGCAGTTGGCCCAGCGCATCGACCTGCTGATCGGCACCCCCGGCCGTCTGATCGACTACAACAAGCAGGGGGCGCTGGACCTGCGCGGCATCGAGGTGGCGGTGCTCGACGAGGCCGACCGCATGTTCGACCTCGGCTTCATCAGGGACATCCGCTTCCTGTTCCGGCGCATGCCGAAACCCGAGCGGCGCCAGAGCATGCTGTTCTCGGCCACGCTTTCCTACCGCGTGCTGGAGCTGGCCTACGAGCACATGAACAACCCGGAGCTGGTCAAGATCGAGGCCGAACGGGTCACCGCCGACAAGGTGGAGCAAACCCTCTACTACCCCTCCAACAGCGAGAAGATTCCGCTGCTCATCGGCCTCCTGCGGCGCGAACGGCCAAAGCGCGCCATCGTCTTCACCAATACCAAGCGCAATGCCGAGGAGGTACTGGCCTGGCTGCGCGGCAACGACATCCGTGCCGAGATCCTCTCCGGCGACGTGCCGCAGAAGAAGCGGCAGCGGCTGCTGGGCCAGTTCGAGCAGGGCGAGTTCGATGTGCTCATCGCCACCGATGTCGCCGCCCGCGGCCTGCACATCCCCGATGTCACCCATGTGTTCAACTACGACCTGCCGCAGGACGCCGAGGACTACGTGCACCGCATCGGCCGCACCGCGCGCGCCGGGGCCAGCGGCCAGGCGTTCAGCTTTGCCTGCGAGGACACCGCCTTCTACCTGCCCGACATCGAGGTCTACATCGGCCAGAAGATCCCGCACGAGGGGGTGTCGCCCGAACTGCTGGTCGAGCCAAAACCGCGTGCCCGCATCGAACACCATCGCGGCCCGCGTCCCGGCGGCCGGTCGGGCCGCTCCGGCGGCAAGGGCGGCGACCGGGGCCGTGGCCGGGCACAGGAGGGCCGGCGACGGCGGCGCGGCAATGGCAGCCGACGCCGGGGGGCCGCCTCCGGCAAGCAGGCCGGTGGCTGAACCGGGTCTTGTCGCGGATGTGAACGAGTGCACAGACTCGGCCGTGACGCGCACCTAGAATGACACTCGGTGAGTGTGAACCCCATCCCGGCGCAAGGCCGGACCCAGACTCACCTTGATTCTCCGCATACCCGTACTTTGGCCGCCCCGCGAGGGCGGCTTTTTTTCACGCCCCCCAACCCTGCAATGGATGCCCCCATTTCCCCGTCCCGGTACGCGGGCCTACAATCCGCGCTTGTCATCACCGCCCATTACCCCTACAATTCGGAGTGTTTTTCATGAGCAAGGTCGTTGCCCACATCGATGGAGCCTCCCAGCTCGAGTACGACCGCAGCAAGCCGCTGCCGG
The DNA here is from genome assembly GCA_026995955.1 of Gammaproteobacteria bacterium. GTDB lineage: Bacteria > Pseudomonadota > Gammaproteobacteria > J044 > J044 > J044. The sequence continues at coordinate 3,475 of JALWNJ010000147.1, read as the reverse complement.
AGCGCCAACGGGAATATCTGGATCGCATGGATGCCGACATGGATCGCGGCATCGTGCTGGGTGGTATCCAGGTGCCGCACCCGGACCTTCAGCAAAAGGCCCAGTTCATCGCCCAGGCCCTGGCCGAGGCCATCCGTGACGACAACGAGCCGGTGGCGGCTGCCACCCTGTCCTGGCTGGCCAACCGCCTGCCCGACCTGAAGCAGGTCAAGATCCTGGACATGGGCGATGGCCGCATGGGCTACGAACTGATCTTCGACCGCGAGTTCGCGCCGGAGAGCAAGGTCCAGTTCGTCAAACCGGAGGACTTCCGCAAGCAGTGACCCTGAACCTCGCCAGACCCTGCTGCCATCAGGATCTGACCCAGTATCGGCACAAGGTGGTGCGGGATCTGGTGTGGTCGCTGTTCAGCCGTGATCTGATCGACTGCGAACGGCACGGCTGGCCCTGTCTCGAAGAGGACTGGCTGTGCCAGGTGCTGGTCGAGATCCTGCCCGCGCTGGCCGCGCTCGACGAGGATCCCACGCCGCTGATCGAGGACCTGGCCGCAGCCCGCAGCACCCGGCTGGGCGAGAGCTTCGAGCGGCTGGTGGCCCATGGTCTGCAACTGCATCCGGAGGTCGAACTGCTCGCCCGCAACCAGCCGATCCGCGACGGGAACGCGACCGTTGGCGAGATCGACCTGCTGTTGCGGCTGGAGGGCGCGGACGATCTGCTCGCCATCGAGACCTCGGTCAAGTTCTACCTCGGGCCGCGCGACGGCGACCCCGATCCCGCGCGCTGGCTCGGCCCCAATCCCGAGGATCGTCTCGATGCCCGGCTCGAGCGCCTGCGGCGCCAGCTCGCGCTCTGCGAGCATCCGGCTACCCGTGCCTGGCTCCAGAGGCAGGGACTGCCCGCATGCCGCGCCCGGGCGCTGATGCGCGGCCGTCTGTTCCATCACCGCGGCCACTGGGACGAGGCACCTGCGCCGGAGGGCCTGGCCGGGGACCACCTGCGTGGCTGGTGGGTGGGGCGTCACGAGCTGGCCGAATGGATGGATCCCCGGGCACAGTGGGTGGTTCTGGACCGTTCCGACTGGCTCGCACCCCTTTGCTGCAACGATCAGGTGCAGCCTCTCGATGCAACCGGTCTGAAACGGTTGGTCGATTCGCGCCTGTTCCGCCAGCCGGTGTGCCTGGCCGAAATCGTCGAGGGCCAGGAACGAAGCCGCGGCTTCGTGCTGCCCGAGGGGATGGCACAGAAATTATGACCAAAGAACATCTGGTTACCAGCAAATCGAGAGAAAAATCATTAAAAAAACCGCTTACCCCCTTGTATTTGCAAAAACCGTGACTACAATCCCCGATGAAGACAGGGACATTCGCGAAACTCGAACGAAAAAAATCGGTCTGACCGGACAGGCAGAGCAAGCACGGAAGGCATCCTGTCCAGCTCTCCGGCCACTGAACGCCGGTCACGGGACAAGCGACCCATGGACGGAACACCGTCAACGGGGACAAGCGTGATGCAATACGGCTTCATCGAACATCCACGAGACGTACCGGCCTCGATCGTGCCGATCGAAGCCGGCGAGGGATCCCTGCCCGCGTCGCTCGATCTCGATGGCCAGCGCCTGCAGGGCGGCATCGTCATCCACACCGAGGCCGAGGTCGTCCCGGGACAGGAAGTCGAGGTACGCACCGGCCTGCGCAACCGTCCGGTACGCTACCGGGCACGGGTACTGTGGGTGGTGGAGCAGGAGGAACGCAGCATCGGGCTGGTGTTCGAGAGCGAGCAGCAGGCCTTTCTTGCCCGCATGACCGAGCAGGTCTGCCACATCGAGCACTTCCGCCTGCAGCAGGCGCGCCTCGGCCGCAGGCTCAGCGAGGCCGAGGCTGCCCGCGAATGGATCGAGAAGCACTCACAGGACTTCCCGCGCATCGGCCCCGTCACCCCCACCGAGCATCTGCGCCACAGCGCCGCATGAGCGGCGCCTGACCGTCATTCAGCCTTCCGCCAGCAGTTCGCCGAGCGCGGCAACCAGTGCCGCATTCTCTTCCGGCGTGCCGACGGTCATGCGCAGACAGTCCTCGAGCAGGCTGCCGGGCGCGTGCAGATTCTTGATCAGGATTCGGCGCGCGCGCAGCCCCTCGAACAGGGGCGTGGCACGACCGGGCGCGGTGCGCACCAGCAGGAAGTTGGCCTCGGAGGGAAACACCTCGAGCCCCAGCCCCGAAAGCGCCTCGGCCAGCCGCGCCCGTTCCTCGCGGATGCGGCGGGTCTGCTCGTCCAGCACCTCGTGGTGCTCGAGGGCAAACTCGGCGGTCAGGCGCGTCAGGGTATTGATGTTGTAGGGCAGGCGCAGCTTGTCGAGCTCGTCAATCCATTGCGCCGGGCCGGCCAGCAGCCCCAGCCGGATGCCGGCCAGGCCCATCTTGGACACCGTGCGCATCACCAGCAGGTTGTCCCACTCCCCCAGCCGCGGCATGAAGCTGCGGCTGCTGAAGGCATGATAGGCCTCGTCCACCACCACCAGCCCGTCCGTGGCGTCGAGGATCTGCTCCATGTCGGCCTCGTCGAACAGATTGCCGGTGGGGTTGTTGGGATGCGCCAGGAACACCACCGCCGGCCGGTGCTCGGCAATGGCCTCGAGCATGGCCGGCAGGTCCAGCGAGAAATCGCGCCGCAGCGGCACGGCGATGTGCTCCAGCCCGCAGAAGGTGGCGATCATGCGGTACATGACGAAGCCGGGCTCGGGCGAGAGCAGCGGTCGGCCCTGCCCCAGTACCGCCAGCGCTAGGATCTGGATCAGCTCGTCGGAGCCATTGCCGAGCAGCACGGCCATGCCGTCGGGCACGCCCATCACGGCGCGCAGCCGCTGCATCAGCCGTTGCGGGCGCGGCTCCGGATAGCGGTTGAGTTCGGCCTGGCGCAGGCGTTCCAGCCAGGCCTGGCGCCCCGCCTCCGGCCAGGGCCAGGGGTTCTCCATGGCATCGAGCTTGATGAAGCCCTCGGCATCGGGCACCGGATAGGCGGCCAGGGCACGGATCTCGGGACGAATGAGGTCGGCAGGATCAGTCATATTCACTGTCCTCCCAGCGACGCAGTTCGGTGAACACCGCGCAGTCGTCGTCCAGGGCATGACCGGCATGGCGCTCGGCCGCGGCGCGCACTGCCGGCGCGTCCCAGCGCAGGAAGGGATTGGTCTCGCGCTCCAGCGCCAGGGTGGAGGGCACGGTGGGGATGCCCTTCTCCTGCAGTGCCAGGGCTTCGGCATCGCGGCGCGCGAGGGCGGCGCTGTCCGGCTCCACCCACTTGGCAAAGCCCAGGTTGTCCACGGTGTACTCGTGGGCACAATAGACCAGCGTTTCGGGCGGCAGGTCGCGAATGCGCATGAGCGAGGCGCAGAGCTGCCCGAAGGTGCCGTCGAACACGCGGCCGCAACCGCCGGCGAACAGGGTGTCGCCGCAGAACAGGGCACCCTCGCCGTAGT
>JALWNJ010000146.1 GCA_026995955.1 Gammaproteobacteria bacterium | reverse complement strand
CAGATCGATCAGCGGTGCACTGCACTGCAGGGCCAGCCGCGCCAGCCGTTCCCGGTGCGCCCGGAAGTGTTGCGCGTAGGCGTCACGCACCCGGGTGTCGGCACTGTCCAGCAGCAGTTCCTGCCGGCCGTCGCTGAGCGGCAGGATGCCGGCCGGCGGCAACATGGCCTCGAACGGATCGTGCACGAAGACGAACAGCAGGTTGCTGTGGCGGGCGAGATTGCGCAGCCGGTCGAGCTGCGCCTGCGGGGCGTGGCGGAAGTCGCTGATCAGAACGATCAGGCTGCCGGGATGGGCCAGTCGATGCAATGGGCCGAGGTCGAGGGGCTCGGGCGCGGCGTCGATGGCCGCCGACCAGGCCGGATGCCTCGCCATTTCCCCGAGCAGATGCAGCAGGCCCGGGCGGCTGCGGCGCGGACGCAACAGGCGCAACGCGCCAGCCCCCCCGATCAGACCGCCGACGCGGTCGCCCTGGTCGTGCGCGGCCCAGGCCAGCAGGGCCGCCGCCTCCGCGGCACGCACTGCCTTGAAGGCGCCGCGGGTGGCGAAGTGCATGTCGGGACGCAGGTCGAGCCAGAGGAGCACCGGCCGCTCGCGTTCCTCGCGAAACAGCTTGGTGTACGGCTTGCCGGTGCGTGCCATCACACGCCAGTCGAGCTGACGGATGTCGTCGCCCTCCTGGTAGGGACGGGTCTCGGCATATTCCATGCCGCGGCCCTTGAACAGGCTGAGGTGCGGGCCCTCCTCGGTGGTCCGCACCAGCCCCGGGGCCAGGGACAGCAGCTGGGCCGGGCGCTGCAGGCTGACCAGGTGATGCAGATCGACGCGGGTAACGCCCAGCCCGTCCCGGTTGGCGATCTCGGCGTTCACGGGACCGGCACCACCTCCAGCAGGCGTTCGATGACGCCGTCCGGGGTGAGCCCCTCGGCCTCGGCCTCGTAGCTCAGGAGCACGCGGTGGCGCAACACGTCGAAGGCCAGTGACTGGATGTCGTCCGGAGTCACGAAGTCGCGCCCGCGCAGCCAGGCCAGGGCCCGGCTGCAGCGGTCGAGCGCGATGCTGGCGCGCGGGCTGCCGCCGTACTGGATGCGGCCCTCCAGGGCCGGATCGTATTGCTGCGGGCGGCGGGTGGCCATGACCAGCTGCACGATGTAGCTCTCCAGTTCCTCGGCCAGATGGACCCTGAGCACATCGCGTCGCGCCTCGAGCAGGGCCTCCTGGGCCACCGGTTCCGGACCGGCCCCGTTGTCTTCCAGGGCCTCCTCGCGGGTCAGGGCAAGGATGCGGCGCTCCTGTTCCGGCGTGGGGTAGTCGATGCGGACATGCAGCAGAAAACGGTCGAGCTGCGCCTCGGGCAGGGGATAGGTGCCCTCCTGCTCGATGGGATTCTGGGTGGCCATCACCAGGAACAGCTCCGGCAGGCGATAGGTCTTGCGTCCGACGGTGATCTGCCGTTCGGCCATGGCCTCGAGCAGCGCCGACTGCACCTTGGCCGGGGCGCGGTTGATCTCGTCGGCCAGCACCAGGTTGTGGAACAGCGGCCCCGGCCGGAAGCTGAACTCGGCCGTCTCCGGGTGATAGATGTCGGTGCCGGTGAGATCGCCCGGCAGCAGGTCGGGTGTGAACTGGACGCGGTGAAAGCGTGCCTCGATGCCGTCGGCCAGTGCCTTGATGGCACGGGTCTTGGCCAGGCCCGGCGCCCCTTCCACCAGCAGGTGGCCGTCGGCAAGCAGGGCGACCAGCAGGCGGTCGATGAGGGTCTCCTGACCGATGATGCGGTCCTGAACGCGTGAACGCAGACGCTGAACCGCTTCCCTGGTTTGGCTCATGTGAAAATTCCTTCTTGGGGATCAATGGGTTGTGACGAAATCTATGACCCCTGCAATGGGGTCGGGTTCCGTCGGATTCAAGGCTGTGGGCTAGCGGCCGCGCTCGAGCACCAGTCGCGCATCGACCAGGCCGGGCTTGCCGGCCGGCGTGATGCTGAAACTGGCGATGGTGATGCCCTGTTCACGAACCAGGCGTTGCAGCAGCGGGATCAGGCGGTCGAAGGGAACGGCCTGGAACTGGAGCCGCAGGCGGTGTTCGCCCTCCGGTTGCATGCGCTTGAGGCGGTCCTTCAGCCCGGCCCGGTTGATCTGCTGTTCCAGCGTGGCGATGAGAGATTGCGCCGATGGGGCCGTCTGGCTGCCGACGCCTTGCCGGCGCAGCCGGGCGACCCTGGCGGCCTGGCTGCGCATCTCGGCGAGGCTCCTCTGCAGCCCTGCGTAGCGGGCCTTCTCGCGCTCGATGGCATCCTCCAGGGGGAGCCACAGACCGAACACCAGCAGCAATACGGCTGCCGTGCCACCGCCCCATTGCAGGATGCGGCGATCGCGCTCGCCGAGCCCCGCCCACCATTGTCTCAGCGCCTGCATCAGCCCGCCTCGATGCGCAGGGTGGCGCGGGTGCGCCCGCCCTCGTTGCTGGCAGAGGCCAGGCTGGTGTTGACGCCCTTCTCCTGCAGCCGCTTGCGCAGGGCCTCGATGCGACTCAGGCTGTCGGCGGCGAGCCGCAGCTCGAGCCGCCCCTCCCGGTACTGCAGGGAGACCGGCTCCAGTCCCGGCTGCCAGGCCCGGGCCAGGGCATCGAGCAGGCCGAGCGCCCGGTCGTCGGCCTGCCCGCTTGCCGACTCGAGAGCTTTCAGCCGCTGTGCGAGCTGCACCCGCGGGTTGACCACGCGGCGTGCATCCGGGAAGGTCTCGCGATAGATCCGCACCATCTCCTGCATGGCCTGTTGGTTTGCGCTGCGGTAGGCGAGCAGGTCGGCCAGGCGCAGACCCAGCCCCAGGGCGAGCACGATGGCGGCGGCAAGCGCCAGCCGTGCCTGCGCCGGGCTGCCCCGGCCGTGGCGCCGTGCGGGTGCCCAGGGGCCCTGACGCAGGTTGACCGGCGCCGGTTCCTCGAGGGCGCCGGGGCCGAGTACGGCAAGGGCATGGGGCTGCCGGTGTTCGTCCACTGCCACCGGCCAGGGAAAGGGGGGCAGGCTGGCCTCGCCCACCAGATGCGCGGTGATGTGCTGCGGGGGCTGTCGTTCTGCCAGTCCGTGCAGAACGGGCTGTGCCAGGCTGGCCTCGATGCTGGTTCCGCAGCCATCGGCGGTGCGCAGCAGCAGGCGCTCGTCCTCGATCAGCAGTGTCCAGCCGTCCGGGGTCATGGGCAGGGCAAGGTAGTCCGGACGCAGGTCGACGATGGCATCGGTGTCCGGCCAGCCGTCGAGCCAGGCCTGCATCAGACGCTGCTCCGTTATCAAAACGCGGACCCTTCCGCGGCCTTCGCGGCGGAATGCGAAGAACAGGTCCTCGATGTCCTGCGCCAGTTCGTCCTCGAGCTGGTAGGGCAGGGCGCGGGCCAGTTCCCGCTCGCTGCGGGCCGGCGTCTCCACCCTGCGGCACAGCACCCTTTCTCCCGGCACGAGCAGATGCAGCTCGCCATCGGGCGGCAGGTCGTCGACGCTGCCCCGATGGATGCGACCGCTGCCCGCGGAATCGGGCACGAACCATTCGAGATGGCCGTCCTCGTGGCGCCTGACGGTGATCGGCTGGCTCATGCGGTCCCTGTGCTGCGCTGGATGGTGTGGATGCGGCCCTGCTCGTCCCGGTGCAGCAGGGCGCGGTAATCGAGCCTAATCTGCCCGATTTCCACCCTGACCTCAAGCAGGAACCATTGACTGGTGACGGCCAGCCCCGTGTCGGACACACGGGCTTCCTGCACCTCGGGATAGAGCCGAAAGTCCTCGATGCGCTCCACCGGCGCATCGTGCAGGGTCTCGGCCAGGCGCTCGGCCTCGGGCAGCGGGATGCCGAGGGTGGCCAGCACCTCGGGCGGCGCGGTGTTGACATTGATGGGGGTGGCCTGTGGCAGGGCGGTGACGAACGGGCGCAGTCTCTGCCAGGCGGCCTCGTCGATGCCGGCCACCAGCCTCAGTTCCGACGGGTCGGCCATGGGCCGGTTGGCGGCGAGGTAGGGCGGCTCCAGCGCCGCATAGTGCCCGTCCTCGGCACCGCCCGGTGCGGTTGGCTCCTGATCCGCATCGATCCAGTCGGTGATGGCACTGGCAAGATCCGGGTTCAGTTCCAGCTGCTGCAGCAGGCGACGCAGCCGCGCCAGCGTCACCGGATCGTGCCGGCCCTCCGGGGTCAGCAGGGCGTTGAGATTGAGTCGCCCCTGCAGGTCCACGAGCCGGCCGCTGATGCTGCCGCCCTCCACCGGCAGCGGCGGCAGTTCCACGGCCCAGTCCTCGTCGAGGCCATCGTACCTGTTGTCTTTGGCGTCGAGCGCCAGCCGGTGGCGCGCCCATTCCTCGGCGCCCAGGGCATACTGCCAGGCCTGTTCGCGGTGCAGCACGCTGCCGGTGCGGCGGATGTCCTGCTGCAGCGACACCAGCAGCCAGGTGGCGGCGATGGTGGCGATCGACACCACCACCAGCGCGGTGATCAGGGCCACGCCCCGTTGCCGATCGCGCATCATGGCCGCACCGCCACGCGGCGTTCGATCTCGCCCACGCCATCGAGGGTGAAGCGGACGAGCACCCCGGCCGGCAGCAGGGCCAGATTGTCCTCGCTGCGTTCGATCTGCTCGGGCGTGGCCTGTGGCGGCCATTCGCTGCGGGGCTGGCCGTCGGCATCGAGGGCCACGATGCTCAGGTCGTGTACCCCCTCGAGGAGCCGCTGTTCGCGCGGCTCGCTGCCGGCCGGGCGGTCGAGGTGGAACCAGTAGCGCCGTACCAGGCGATCGCCATCGAGCGCCCAGGCCACGCGCTGCAGATGGCTGCGGCGCTGGCCGGCCGGATTGTCCCAGCCGCCGCGGGTCAGGCTCAGGGCCGGGCCGGAGACGCCGCCGATGCGCAGCGCCGGCTGCTCGCCCTGGTCACCGTCACGCACCGGGCGTGGTACCGCCTGGCGCAGGTCCCGAACCAGCAGCAGCATGGCGATCTGCAGGTCGTGCAGCCGCTGCTGGTGGGCACGGGTGTGATCGGCGGTGTCGAGCACCACATTGAGGCCACCGAAGGCCATGGCCGCGAGCAGGGCGGTGATGGCCACCGCCACCAGGATCTCGATCAGGGTGAAGCCGCGTGCCCGTCTCATCGCTGCGCTCCGCTGCGCGGGAACAGCGCCAGCAGACGGGCGTCACTGCGCTGCGGCCGGTCGGGAGGGCCTACGCTGACGATGACCTGGACGAAGGCCGGGTCCGGGCTGGCCTGCGCCGCCTGTCGCCATTGCCAGCGGACGCCGGCCAGCTCGCGCTCGCCGCTGTCCCGCGAGCCGGGGCCGGGGCTCAACCGGCGCAGGCGCAGTTCCGCCAGCCGGTCGGCAGCGATCCAGGTGGCCAGCGTGCGCCGCTGCAGGTACAGGGCGTCGTCGGCGGCATGACCGGTAGCCATGATCAGCGCTGCCATGGCGATGGCGATGACGGCCAGTGCCACCATCACCTCGATCAGGGTAAAGCCCGTACTGCCCCGGGTCATGGG
>JALWNJ010000145.1 GCA_026995955.1 Gammaproteobacteria bacterium | reverse complement strand
CCACAGGCCGGTCAGCACCCGGTCGGCGATGGCCGCCCTGCCCCTGCCGGACAGCCTGAAAGCCCCTCTGGACGAGAGCGAACTCGCCGCGCTGACCCACTGGGAAGGTGCCGCGACCTCGCGCGAGCGGGTGGAGCGGCTGCACGAGCAGCTCGACACGCTGTTCGACGAAGGCTTCGATGTCGCCGACCTGGTGGTGGCCAGGGCGGCCATCGCCGACCGGGTGCTGACCGGCCTGTGGCGTCATCATGGACTGGAGCGCCAGGGGGCTGTTCTGGTCGCCGTCGGCGGCTACGGCCGCGGCGAGCTGCATCCCGGTTCCGACATCGACCTGCTGCTGCTGTTCGACGCAGAACCGGACCAGACCTTCGGCGAGGCCATTTCCGCCTTCCTCACCACCCTGTGGGACATCCGCTACCAGGTCGGGCACAGCGTGCGCACGCTGGACGAATGCGTGCGCGAGGCCACCGACGACATCACCGTGGCCACCAATCTGATGGAGGCGCGCGCGCTCGCCGGCGACAGCGACCTGTTTGCGGAGATGATGCGCCGCACGGCGCCGCCCGCGGTCTGGCCAAGTGCCGATTTCTTCCGCGCCAAGCTCGCCGAGCAGGAGGAACGGCATCGCCGTTTCGGCGACACCGCGTATCGACTGGAGCCGAACATCAAGGAAAGTCCGGGCGGGCTGCGCGACATCCAGATGATTGGCTGGGTGACCAAGCGCCACTTCGGCGCCCGCTCGCTGGAAGAACTGCTGCATCGCGGCTTTCTGGAACGGGACGAGTACGAGGCGCTGATGGCCGGCGAGCGCTACCTGTGGCGTCTGCGCTATGCCCTGCACCGGCTCAGCGGCCGCAAGGAAGACCGCCTGCTGTTCGACTACCAGAAGACCCTGGCGCTGCAGTTTGGTCACCAGGACGGGCCGGGCAACCTGGCGGTCGAGTCGTTCATGCAGCACTACTATCGCACCATCACCGAGCTGGGGCGCCTCAACGAGATGCTGCTTCAGCTCTACGACGAGGAAATCCTGCACGCCGACGAGCCTGCCGAGGTGGTGCCGGTCAACGCCCGTTTCCAGGTGCGCAACGGCTATCTCGAGATCCGCGACGAAGAGGTCTTCGTTCGTACACCGTCCGCCCTGCTCGAGCTGTTCCTCGTGCTGCAGGATCACCCGGAGATTCGTGGCGTTCGGGCCGGCACCATCCGCTCGGTGCGTCGTCACCTCCATCTCATCGACGACGCCTATCGCGACGACATCCGCAACAAGAGCCTGTTCATGGAGATCCTGCGCCAGCCGCGCGGCGTCACGCACCAGTTCCGGCGCATGAACCGCTACGGTGTGCTGGCCGCCTACCTGCCCGAGTTCGGCAACATCGTCGGCCGCATGCAGTACGACCTGTTCCATGCCTACACCGTGGATGAGCACACCCTGATGGTGCTGCGCAACGCACGCCGCCTCAGCGTACCCGAGTTCCGACACGAGCTGCCGCTGGCCTCGCAGGTGTTCGAGCAGCTGCCCAAGCCGGAGCTGCTCTACATCGCCTGCCTGTTCCACGACATCGCCAAGGGCCGTGGCGGGGATCACTCCGTACTGGGTGCCGAGGACGTGGAGCGATTCTGCCGCCGTCACGGCCTCAGCGACTGGGACACCGCACTGGTGGCATGGCTGGTACGCAACCACCTGCTGATGTCCATGACCGCCCAGCAGAAGGACATCAGCGACCCCGACGTGGTGCTTGAATTCGCCCGCCAGATGGGCAGCACCACCCGCCTCGACTACCTCTATCTGCTCACCGTCTCCGACATCCGCGGCACCAATCCCGATTTGTGGAACTCGTGGAAGGACTCACTGCTGGCCACGCTCTACCGCCAGAGCAAACAGGTGCTGCGGCGTGGCCTCGACAACCCGGCCGATCATGCCGAGCTGGTGCAAGAGGTGCGCGGGATGGCTTTGCGCCAACTCGAGGAGGAAGGCCTGGATACGGATCGGGTCGAGGCGCTGTGGCGTCAGTTCGAGGACGACTACTTCCTGCGCTACAGCGCCGACGACATCGCCTGGCATGCGCGCCTGATCCTGTCGGCGGCAGACCCGGATGCCCTCATCGTGACCTTGCGTCACAACGCCGACCGCGACACCAGTGAACTGTTCGTCTACTACCGCGACCTGCCCGACCTTTTTGCACGCATCACCCGCGCGCTGGATCAGCAGAACCTCAACATTCTCGATGCCCGCATCCTTGGCACCCGTTCGGGCATGGCCATCGATACCCTGCAACTGCATGGCCCCGACGGCCATGCCGTCACCGATCCGGCCCGGATCGAGGCCATCGAACAGCGGGTGCGTCAGGCCATCGAAGAGGAAGAATTGCCGGCCTGCCGCATTGGCGGTCCACGCTCGCGTCAGCACCGCCATTTCGAGGTGCCGGCCCGCATCCACTTCTCGCACGATGCGCGGCGCAACATGACGCTGATGGAACTGGTCGCCGAAGACCGACCGGGCCTGCTGTCGCAGGTGGCCGAGGTGCTGCGCTGCAGCGGCGTGCGGCTGCACCTGGCCCGCATCGCCACCATCGGCGAGCAGGCCGACGACATGCTCTATCTCACCGACGAACTGGACCAGCCGCTCGACGAGACCACCCGCGAGCAGTTGCGCCGGGCGCTGCTGGCCCAGATCGGCGAGGCCGCCTGAGGAACCGCCCGGGCGCCATTCAGTCCGCTGCGATCAGTTCCACCGCATTGCCGTCGGCATCGCGCACGAACATCGCACGGCGTCCGGAGCGGCTCAGGCTGGGCCGAAATCCAGCGGCCTCCAGGCGCCGCCGCAATCCGTCGAAATCGCCTACTCGCAACGCCACATGGGCGTCCCGCCCGCCATGCTCGGGCCGTTCCCGTCCGGCACAGGGATCGGGCAGTTCCAGCAGATGGATCTGCAGGCCATGGCCGGCCTGCAACCAGGCGCCCGGATAGCCCAGATCGGGGCGCGCGGGATCGACGGCCAGCCCCAGCAGGTCGTGCCAGAATGCGAGCGCGCGCTCGGTGTCGCCGACCAGCAGGCTGACATGGTGCAGGCTGATGTCATTCATGGCCATTCTGAATCTGGAGAGACTTCCCCTTCCCCCATCCCGATGATCGTGTTCACGAATGTTACCACTGGCCCCGTCTGCCTGATTTTGCCACGGTCAGCGCAAGGGCATGTGTCGGGCGGGATTGTCCCCTTCCAGGGGTCGATTGCCGCCCCGCACGAATGGCGATGGACCGGGATCGCATTGCCAATCTGTATCGCCATGCTATACACTCATGGCCCATGATCAAGAGTTTCCGGCACAAGGGGCTGGAACGCTTCTTCCGGACCGGCTCCAGGAGGGGCATTCAGCCAGATCACGCGCCTCGCCTTTCTCGCCAGCTGGCTGCCCTTGATGCCGCACGATGCCCCAGCGACATGGACTTTCCCGGATGGAAACTGCATCGGCTGCGGGGCCAACTGGATCGATACTGGTCGGTCTCCGTCAGTGGCAACTGGCGACTGATCTTCGCTTTCGAAGGCAGCGACGCCGTGCTGGTGGACTATCTGGACTACCATTAGGATCAGGAGGAAACTGCCATGAACCGCATGTACAAACCCGCGCATCCCGGTGCCATCCTCCGTGAGGACGTGTTGCCGGAACTCGGCCTTACGGTAACCGAGGCAGCCCGACAGATCGGTGTGTCACGGGTCAGCCTGTCACGCCTGCTGCACGAGAGGGCGGCGATGACCCCGCGCTTGGCCCTGAAGCTGGAGTCCTGGTTCGATCGGCTGGGGTACCAGGGTGGACGCGCCGAAACCTGGATGCAGATGCAGGTGGCCCACGACCTCTGGGAGGCCCGAAAGGCAGCGGCCTGACCCCCGCCACCTCCAGGCTAGACGGTTCGCAAGTCCTCCGGTTCGCGGGACACCTCCTGGCCGTCATACCACGCTGCCCAGGGAACCCGTCATGGTGGTCGCGCGCAAATCCGGCACATGCAATGTTCTCTCAGCGGCGTACATGCTCGGGTATAATGCCGCTTTTTTCGCCAGGCGCAATTCCGATGAATCCGGATCTGGACAGACTGCAGCCCTACCCCTTCCAGAAGCTCGCCGCGCTCAAGGCCGAGTGCAGCCCGCCGCCCGGGCTGGAGCCGATCCTGCTGTCCATCGGCGAGCCCAAGCAGCCGACGCCGCACTTCATCAGCGAGGCGGTGATCGCCCATTTGCACGGGCTGGCGCAATATCCGCTCACCCGCGGCCAGGACGCCCTGCGCGAGGCCATCGTCGACTGGCTGGCCGGTCGCTTCCGTCTGCCCGCGGGCAGTCTCGATCCGGTGCGCCATGTCCTGCCGGCCAACGGCACCCGCGAGGCCCTGTTTGCGGTAGCCCAGGTCGTCGTGGACCGCAGCCGCGATCCCTGCGTGCTGATGCCCAATCCGTTCTACCAGATCTACGAGGGCGCCGCCCTGCTGGCCGGCGCCGAGCCGGTGTATCTGGACTGCCGCGAGGAGAACGGCTACCTGCCGGACTTCGACGCCGTTCCCGAGGCCGTCTGGAAACGCTGCCAGCTGCTCTACCTCTGCTCGCCGGGCAATCCCACCGGCGCGGTGCTGCCGCTGGAGACCCTCAAGTGCCTGATCGATCTCTCACGACAGTACGACTTCGTCATCTGTTCCGACGAGTGCTACTCCGAGATCTATGCCGAGGAAGGCAATCCGCCTCCGGGCCTGCTTCAGGCCGCCGCCGAGATGGGCGCCACCGACTGGCACAACTGTCTGGTGTTCCACAGCCTGTCCAAGCGTTCCAATGCCCCCGGCCTGCGTTCCGGCTTCGTGTCCGGGGATGCACGCCTCATCGAACGGTTCCACCAGTACCGGACCTATCATGGCTGCGCCATGCCGCCGCCCTTCCAGGCCGCCAGTATTGCCGCCTGGCGTGACGAGGAACACGTGCAACGCAACCGCGAGACCTATCGTGCCCGTTTCGACGCGGTGCTCGAGATCCTGGCCCCGCATGCCGAGCTGCGCCGTCCCGAGGCCGGCTTCTATCTGTGGATGAAGACGCCCATCGACGACGAGGCCTTTGCCCGCCGGCTGTACTGCGCGCACAATGTGACCGTATTGCCCGGCAGCTACCTCTCCCGCGACAGCGCGCAGGGCAATCCCGGCCGCAACCATGTGCGCATCGCCCTGGTGCCCGAACTCGACGAATGCATCGAGGCAGCCGGTCGCATCCGCGACTGCCTGCTGTCCCAACCGAACTGAACACGACTGGAGAACGACATGAGCGACCTGCAACAGATCATCGAAGAGGCCTTCGAGCGCCGTGCCGACATCACCCCGCGCAATGTGGAGACCCATGTCAAGGAGGCCGTGAACGAGGCCCTCGACCTGCTCGACTCGGGCCAGGCACGGGTGGCCGAAAAGAAGGACGGTGAGTGGGTGGTCAACGAGTGGCTGAAGAAGGCCGTGCTGCTGTCGTTCCGCATCAACGACAACGAATTCATGAAGGGCG
>JALWNJ010000144.1 GCA_026995955.1 Gammaproteobacteria bacterium | reverse complement strand
GACAAGGCTCGGCAGTGACTTTGCGATCGGTCGGGGCGGCCGTCTGCGCGGCCTGCGCCCCCCACGATCTCATCCGTGATTCGGGTTCTCCTTCCTGGGTTGGCGCCGACGGCGCATCGCTGTGGCAGCGAGGAGTGAGGTGATGACCAGCCCGCCGAGGCTGCCGCCGCCACCCGTGCTGCCGGAGGCGGCACCGGTGGCGGCCGGGCTGCTGCGGGTCGGGTCGTCGGGGAAGGCGTCGCTGTTGTCGCCCACACCGTCCCCGTCGCTGTCCTTGGTCTCGGTGGGATCCTGCGGGAAGGCATCGGCATTGTCGCCCACGCCATCGCCGTCCGAATCCCGGCTCTCGGTCGGATCGTTGGGGAAGGCATCGCTGTTGTCACCAGTGCCATCGCCATCCGAGTCGTGCTGTTCGCCGGGATGGATGGGGAAGGCATCGTCTCCATCGCGTACCCCATCCCCGTCGCTGTCGGGGTTGAGCGGGTCGCTGCCGATGACGGCTTCGTCGGCATCGCTCAGCCCGTCGTTGTCGTCATCGCTGTCGGCGTTGTTGCCGGTGCCATCCCCGTCGCTGTCCACCTGCTCGGCGGGATTCAGGGGCAGGGCATCCTGACCGTCGTTGACGCCGTCCCCGTCGCTGTCGGCCACGAAGGGGTTGGTGCCGGCCGCAATCTCGTCGGCATCGGACACGCCGTCGTTGTCGTCGTCGAGATCCGCATTGTTGCCGAGACCATCACCATCGTTGTCGTACTGCTCGTTGGCATTGGTCGGGAAGGCATCGCTGTTGTCGGGCACGCCATCGCCATCGCTGTCGGCCGCGCGGGGATTGGTGCCCTGGGCCTGCTCCTGAGTGTCGGGGATGCCGTCTCCGTCGTCATCGGGGTCGGCATTGTCGCCGATACCATCGCCATCGGTGTCCCGCTGCTCCGATCCGTTCAGCGGGAAGGCATCGTTGGCATCGTTGACACCGTCATTGTCCGTATCCGCGTCGTAGGGATCGGTTCCGCGGGCAGCCTCGACCGCGTCGCTCAGGCCGTCGTTGTCGTCGTCGGTATCGGCATTGTCGCCGGTACCGTCGTGGTCATGGTCGGCACTTTCGCCAGCATCCAGCGGGAAGGCATCCTGGCCGTCGTCGATCCCGTCGCCGTCGGTGTCCGCCAGGGACGGATTGGTGCCCTGGGCCTGTTCCTGGCTGTCCGGGATGCCGTCGCCGTCGTCATCGTCATCGGCATCGTTGGGAATGCCATCGTTGTCGATGTCGTTGTTGGCATTGACCAGGGGATGGGGATCGGTACCGTCCGGCAGGCCGTCGCCATCGGTATCGGCCAGCAGCGGATTGGTGCCGGCCGCTGCCTCGTCGCTGTCGCTCAGGCCGTCGTTGTCGTCGTCGCTGTCGGCGTTGTTGCCGATGCCGTCCCCGTCGGTGTCGACCTGTTCCCTGGTATCGGTGGGGAAGGCATCCTGACCGTCGTCGACTCCATCGCCGTCCGTGTCGGCGAGCAGCGGATCGGTGCCATTGGTCAGTTCGTCCGCATCGCTGATGCCATCGTTGTCATCATCGCTGTCGGCGTTGTTGCCGGTGCCATCGCCATCCGTGTCCAGCTGCTCGGAAGGATCGAGCGGCAGGGCGTCCAGGCCATCGCTGACGCCGTCGCCATCGGTGTCGGCCACCAGTGGATTGGCGCCCAGCGCAGCCTCGTCGCTGTCGCTCAGGCCGTCGTTGTCGTCGTCGGTGTCGGCATTGTCGCCGATGCCGTCGTGATCACTGTCCACCGTCTCGTTGGGATCGGTGGGGAACTGATCCTGCGGGTCCACCACCCCATCACCATCGGTGTCCGGCTGCCAGGGATTGATCCAGGAAGGGGGCTCCACGCCATCCCGGTTGTCGTTCGGCGCCTGGGCCGGGGGCTGCGTCCCGCCGAATCCGTCTCCATCCTGTGCCACATAGGAGGTGGACCAGGCCGGGCAGCCGTTGCGCTCCACCGGAATGCCGGGAATGCTGTCCGGGCACTGGTCGTGGGCATCCGGTACGCCGTCGTAGTCCTCGTCATAACGGGGACGGGAGAAGCGCCAGGCCGGAACCGGTTGCAAGGGTTCGTCTGCGGCGGCCGAAGGGGCCTTCCAGTACACCACGAAGCCCGAGTCGCCACTCCCCTGTTCGTGCAGGAACTCGATGTGGTGGTAGCCGGCTTCCAGATAAATCGTCTGCGGGTCGACGGGGGCGGTTTCCATGGAGTGATGATCGAGATAGTGACTGACGATCTGCCCGTCGATACGCAGCTCAACGGCATCGTCGCCATCCACGGCAAAGGTCCAGTCTCCGGTCTCCGGGATCTCGATGCGGCCCGTGATGCGGGTGATGAAGTCGTCGTTGTCTTCTCCCAGGAAGTTCCTGAACTTGTTGTCCTGATTGATGTCCGCGATCGCGAAGCGACCGCCGAAGTACTCGGGATTGCTGAAGTTGAGGGCCGTCATGGCCGCGAATTCGAAGGCCGTCTGCGGATGGAGCGAACTGGTGCCACCGCGGATCCGGTAGTCGTCATTGCCGTCGCCGTCGACATCGTAATAGCCGGTGTCCTGAGTCAGGATCTGCGGGATCAGGGTCTCCATGGCCTCGCGCTGATCCGGATAGTTGGCGTTGAGCCAGTCGATCTGGCTGCTGCTCATGTCGATGTGACGGTAGTCGGACTGGTAGATCTCGGCGTTCAGGCCGGCCTCCCAGGCATCATCCCGCACCACGCCAGCCTGGTCGTCCAGCGGGCGGATCTGCAGGGTCATCAGGCCGCCCTTGATCCAGGTGCCGTAGCTGTCCATGGAGCCTTCCTTGGGATCCACGTGCCAGGAACAGATGGTGCGGAACCCCGGCAGGGCATGGCCGATCTCGCTGCCCTCTCCGATGGTGTGCAGCTTCACATAGTCTTCGTAGCCCTTCTTCACCAGGATCACGCTGCGGAACAGATTGCCGGTGCCGAAATGGTCGGTGGTATCGTTGTTGCCGTCGAAGAAGCCCAGCACCTTGTATTCGACGCCATCGATGACGGCCTCGTCGACGACCCCCTCATCGTTCACGTCGTTGTCTGCCAACTTGTCGAAGACATGCTTCAGATACGCGTGTGAGGGGTCTTCGGTGGGATTGAGCACGATTACGATATCGCCATGCTGTGCCCGAACCGCATCCGAGATGAGCAGGTCGAACCAGTTGTCCTTGACCCCCAGGGTATCCCAGGCACGATCGTTGTCGCTGCCCCAGGTGGCGAGCCTGGTGTAACCGGTGTCCGGGCGCAGATCGCGATAGGCGCTCGGGTATTTGCCCGCATCCTCGGTCCGGGTGACCAGCCAGTCGGCCGCGGCCACGCCCTGGGCATTGCGGATGGTGTCCAGCGCGATGGTGTAGTTGGCGTGGGTGCTTTCCTCGAAGACGGCGAAGGTGTAGTTGTGGGAGCCGCTGTCGTTGCCGTTGAGCACCAGGGTGCTGGTGCCGGCGGGCACTTCCTTTCCGAACACGCGCCAGGCCGTCTGTTGCGTGGATTCCAGGCGTTCGCCGGTGATCTCGGTGAAGCCGTCCTTGATGGCCCACAGGGGATAGGTGGAATCGAGTGGCACGAACAGATAGACGGCATGCGCCTTCTGCGGATCCAGATGCAGGGTGTAGGCCGGATCATCGATATTGATCTTGCGGTCGGAATGGTGGGTGCGTACCCAGGTGGCCGAGGCCATCCACTGCGGCATCAGCAGCCAGAGATCCTCGTCATCGCCCCAGTCGCCCAGGTAGACGTGCTGGTTGACGTACCCGTTGCCAGTGTACTGGGCCAGTTCCGTATCCTGCCCACTGGCACTGTCCACCGTGATGTTGGCCATCGGGATGGCCGGGGTGGGCGTGATCGGCAGATCCGGGAAGGTGAGGCCCGGAGCATTCAGGAATGCGGCCTCCAGCTGGTCGTACAGGGCCGGCGGCATCATCGACCTGAAGTAGTCGAGCAGTTCCTGATACTGGAACTGACCCGGGCGTTCCGTGGCGCGGCGGAACAGGGCCTCGACGAAACGGCGCCCGTAGGGCGTGACATCGAGGATGTTGCCGCTGGTGTCCATGACGAAGAAGATCGGCATGATGCGCTTGAGCAGCAGATAGCCCTCGCTGCTGTGATTCTGGATGATGTCGGCGAGGTGGCCGCTGAGGATGGCATCCGCAAGGGCGTCCTGCATGGCGTAGTTGTTTCGGATGGACTGCTCGTAGTGCTCCCCGTTGCCGGTCTTGCCCAGGAAGACGAGGTCCAGGAGGGCGGTCTGCACCCCGGCAGGTCGGGATTCGAGCAGATCCATGAAGCCGTTGACCGACTTGAAGTCGTGGAACACGGCGAAGATGAATCGCTGCATCGCCTGCTCGTTGCCGTCGTCCGGCACGCCGATTTCGCCGTAGTCCCCCATCACCTGGAACATGCGGCTGCCGGGGATGAGGTACTTGTCGGCATGCTTGTACAGCAGGCGCACGGCCTTTTGCGTGGCCTCGCGCGAGTCCACCATGGCCTGGGTCAGGGCGTTGTAGCTCACATCGTCGATCTTGCCCAGGAACAGGTCGGCGATGAAGCCATACTTCAGCGCCAGATCCAGGGTGTCCTCGCTGAGGCCGTTGTTGTTGGCCATGGCGTGGGCCAGCTTGTGTCGCAGACCACGGCTCTTGCCGGCCAGGCGGTTCATCAGTCGGGCCAGACCCTCGTTGTCCTTGGCCAGCAGCACGAACTCCTTGGTGATCTGGTCGTTGAACATCATGACCTTGAACATCTCGGTCATGATCTGGTCCTCGAGCTTGCCCGGGAAGGCGTTGGCCATCATCTCGTAGGTCTTGAAGCCCCACAGGAAGGCAAACTTGGCGAAGTTGAAGTTGGTGCCCGGGATCTGCATCTGGCGCATCATCTCGCGCGAGATGCGAAGCGAGATCTCCATCATCTTCACGAAGCCATCCTTGGCCAGGTTGAAGGGAATGACGATCATCCCGGCGGTCATGACCTTGCTGAGGTCGATCATCACCTGCATGGACTTGCCCATGATCTCCATGGATCCGACGAACATGTCCATGCCGACGCCCATCATGTCGCCCATCATGTCGAACATGCCGCGCATCATGCCGATGCCGGACTTCACCCAGTTGGCCGGGTTGAACACGCTGAAGCCGAAGGCCTCGGCCGGGCGTGGCGTCATCGCGCCAGACAGGGCCAGGGCGATGCCGGCGGAGACGGCGGTCAGACGCAGGCCGCGGACGCGATTGGCCGGCCCTGCGTTCGGATGGGTGGTGGTCTGCTCCCGAGCAGTGGTCTGCAGTTCGTGTTTCATTGGCACTACGCTCCTCTGGCGTGTGGTGCTCTCCCGGCACCTTGGCTTGTGTGACTTCGAGCACAGTTTCTACTTGGGTCGGCCGGACCCCTCAAGCATGAAGTTCGTCGCTATTTCGTCAAAAAAAGCAAATAACCATTAATAAACAAAAAGTTATTCGATTTTCGTCGTTTTTTCGCCAACCTGGAACGCGGGCCGTTCCCAAGATAGGGAG
>JALWNJ010000143.1 GCA_026995955.1 Gammaproteobacteria bacterium | reverse complement strand
TTACCTGTTCGGCTATCTGGCCTTCCTGGCCCCGATCATCGTCGCCTACAGCGGCTGGCTCATCTATCGCGGCCGCGAGGGCACCGGAGAGCTGGATCTGCGCACCCTGGGCATCCGCTGGGGCGGCTTTCTGCTCACCCTGGCCTCCGGCTGCGGCCTGGCGACGCTGCACTTCACCCGCGGCGACCTGCCGCTCAACGCCGGCGGCATCCTGGGTGACCTGGTGGGCATGGGGATGGTCTCCGCCACCAGCTTTGTCGGCGCCACCGTGCTGCTGCTGGCGCTGTTCCTGGCCGGCGTCACCTGGCTCACGGGGTTGTCGTGGTTCCGCGTGATGGACTGGATGGGGGCCGGCGTGTTCTGGCTCGGCCGTGGGCTGCACCGTCTCTGGGGCCGCTGGCGCGAGCGCCGCGAGGGCCGTGAGGTGGCCCGCGAACGGGAGCAGAAGATCGAGAAGGCCCGCCGCAAGCCGCGCCGCAAGCCGCGCATCGAACCGGTCATCAGCAAGCCCGAGATCAGCGAGCGGGTGGAACGCGAGAAGCAGATCCCGCTGTTCGAGGCGCCGGCCAATTCCGAGCTGCCCAGCCTGGCGCTGCTGGATCAGCCCTCCGGCGAGCATCATGGCTATTCCGAGGCCGCGCTGGAGGCGATGTCGCGTCAGGTGGAGCTGAAGCTGGCCGATTTCGGCATCGAGGTGCAGGTGGTGGAGGTGCATCCGGGGCCGGTGATCACCCGCTTCGAGATGCAGCCGGCGCCCGGCGTCAAGGTGAGCCGCATCAGCAACCTGGCCAAGGACCTGGCGCGTGCGCTGTCGGTTGTCAGCGTGCGCATCGTGGAGGTGATCCCGGGCAAGTCCACGGTGGGCCTGGAGATCCCCAACGAGCAGCGCGAGATGGTGATGCTGAGCGAGATCCTCAGCTCGGCGGAATACGACAAGTCGAACTCCAAGCTGACGCTGGGGCTGGGCAAGGACATCAGCGGCCGCCCGGTGGTGGCGGACCTGGCCAGGATGCCGCACCTGCTGGTGGCCGGTACCACCGGGTCGGGCAAGTCGGTGGGCGTCAACGCCATGCTGCTGAGCCTGTTGTACAAGGCCACGGCGCAGGAGGTGCGGCTGATTCTGGTCGATCCGAAGATGCTGGAGCTGAGCGTGTACGAGGGCATCCCGCACCTGCTCACGCCGGTGGTCACCGACATGAACGACGCCGCCAACGCCCTGCGCTGGTCGGTGGGCGAGATGGAGCGGCGCTACCAGCTGATGTCGAAACTGGGAGTGCGCAACATCGGTGGCTTCAACCGCAAGGTGCAGGAGGCCATCGACCGCGGCGAGCCGATCCCGGACCCGCTGTACAAGCCCGAGGAGGCGCTGGACCCGTCGGCACCGCCGCCCACGCTGCAGCCGCTGCCCTACATCGTCATCGTCATCGACGAGTTCGCCGACCTGATGATGGTGGTGGGCAAGAAGATCGAGGAACTGATCGCCCGCCTGGCGCAGAAGGCACGCGCCGCCGGCATCCACCTGATCCTGGCCACCCAGCGCCCCTCGGTGGATGTCATTACCGGCCTCATCAAGGCCAACATCCCCACCCGCATCGCCTTTCAGGTGTCGTCCAAGGTGGATTCGCGCACCATTCTCGACCAGCCCGGTGCCGAACAGCTGCTCGGCCATGGCGACATGCTCTACCTGCCGCCGGGCAGTGGCCTGCCGGTGCGCGTGCATGGCGCCTTCGTCTCCGACGAGGAGGTGCACAAGGTGGTGGACAGCCTCAAGCAGAAGGCGGAACCGAATTACATCGAGGAAGTCGTACAGGAGGGCGCCAGCGGCCCCATCCCCGGCATCGATCCCGCCGAGGACAAGGGCGGCGAGACCGACCCGCTGTACGACGAGGCGGTGGCCATCGTCACCGAATCGCGCAAGGCCTCCATCTCCTATGTGCAGCGCCGCCTCAAGATCGGCTACAACCGCGCCGCGCGCATGATCGAAGAGATGGAGATGGCCGGCGTGGTAAGCCCGGTGCAGGCCAACGGTTCGCGCGAGGTGCTGGCGCCGCCGCCACCCCCCAACTGACAGGAAGCCGTATCGTCATGAAACCCCGCTCCCTTCCGCTTGCGCTGCTGTTGCTGTTCCTGAGCCTCGTGGCGCAGGCCGCCAGCGAGGCCGAGCGCCGGCTGGACCACTTCTTCCGTTCCATCCAGAGCGTGCAGGCCGACTTCGTGCAGGAGGTGCACGACGAAAAGGGCCGCCTGCTGCGCAAGGCGCGCGGCCGCTTCGAACTGCTGCGCCCGGGCCGCTTCCGCTGGGACTACACCGAGCCCAGCCCGCAGCAGATCGTCTCCGACGGTCAGTATCTGTGGATCTACGACCAGGAACTGGCGCAGGTGACCGTGAAGAAGCTGGGCAAGGCCCTGGGCGCCTCGCCGCTGCTGCTGCTCAGCGAGCCGCGCTCGGTGCGTGACGACTTCATCATCACCGACACCCGCGAGCACGACGGCGTGGCCTGGATGGAGCTGATCCCCAAGCTCAAGGACACCGACTTCACGCGCATCGAGGTGGGTCTGACCAACGAGGGGGTCAAGGAGATGCACCTCACCGACCAGTTTGGGCAGAACACGGTGATCCGCTTCGAGCACCTGCGCATCAACCAGCCCATCGATGCGGGTGACTTCCTGTTCACGCCGCCGCCGGAGGCGGACGTACTGGGCCTCGACGCCGAACGCTGATGGATCTGTTCGAGCAGGCAGGCAGTGCCCACCGGCCCCTGGCCGACCGCATGCGGCCGCAGACCATCGACGAGGTGTTCGGCCAGCGCCACCTGCTCGCCGAGGGCAAGCCGCTGCGCCGCGCGCTGGAGGAGGACCGCCTGCACTCGATGGTGTTCTGGGGCCCGCCCGGCACCGGCAAGACCACTCTGGCACGCATGATCGCCGCCTACTGCGGTGCGCGCTTCATCAGCCTCTCGGCGGTGCTGTCCGGGGTGAAGGACATCCGCGCCGCCATCGACGAGGCACGCCGCACGCGTGAACGCGAGGGGCGCGACACGGTGCTGTTCGTCGACGAGGTGCACCGCTTCAACAAGGCGCAGCAGGATGCCTTCCTGCCGCATGTGGAGGACGGCACCATCCATTTCATCGGCGCCACCACCGAGAATCCCTCCTTCGAGCTCAACAACGCCCTGCTGTCGCGCGTGCGCACCTATGTGCTCAAGCGGCTGGACGAGGACGACCTGCTCGCCATACTGCGTCGTGCCCTGGGTGACAGCGAGCGCGGTCTGGGTGGCCTGGGCCTGCAGGCGGACGACGATGCGCTGACCCTGCTGGCCAGGGCCGCCGACGGCGATGCCCGCCGCGCGCTCAATCTGCTGGAGATCGCCGCCGACCTGGCGGGCGAGGGCGGCACCCTCGACGATGCGCTGGTGGCCGAGGTGACCAGCCACAGCCTGCGCCGCTTCGACAAGGGTGGCGATCTGTTCTACGACCAGATCTCGGCGCTGCACAAGTCGGTGCGCGGTTCCGATCCGGACGCCGCGCTGTACTGGTTCGCGCGCATGATCGATGGTGGCTGCGATCCGCTCTACATTGCCCGCCGCGTGGTGCGCATGGCCAGCGAGGACATCGGCAATGCCGATCCCCGTGGCCTGACGCTGGCGCTGCAGGCCTGGGAGACCTATGAGCGTCTCGGCTCGCCGGAGGGGGAGCTGGCCATCGCCCAGGCCATCGTCTACCTCGCGGTGGCGCCGAAGAGCAACGCCGTGTACATGGCCTGGAAGGCGGCGCTCCGCGATGCCCGCGAGCAGGGCACGCTGGAGGTGCCCATGCATCTGCGCAATGCGCCGACCCGGCTGATGAAGGAACTGGGCCACGGCAAGGGCTACCGCTATGCCCACGACGAGGCCGAGGGTTATGCCGCGGGCGAAAACTACTTTCCGGAGGGCATCGAGCCGCGGCAGTACTACCAGCCCGTGGATCGAGGTCTCGAGGCGCGCATCCGCGAGCGGCTCGAATACCTGCGCGGGCTGGACGCAAAGCAGCAAGGTGGGGAAGAGGGAGCATGACCAGGAGTGCGTGATGAGGTCATGCCGCGGCTAAGGCGCCATTTCAGGGCGCTGCGCGTCGTGTTCTGCTCCCGAGTTGACAGATGGGCCGTTTACCGTGGAATAATCGAAGACCCAACGATTACAAGAATAGACCACCGGCCGGCCCGTGCGTTCCCGGCGGTGCCGCGGAGAGGAGAAACGGCATGTCCGAGCACATCGACCCCATCCTGCTGAACTTCATCTATGCCTTCATGGGCGGCGCCATGACACTGTTCTTCATGTGGACGGGCTGCAAGATCTTCAATCACATCGTCTGCTTCAACATTAGCGACGAACTGGGCAAGGGCAATGTGGCCGTGGGCCTGATGCTGTGCGGCATCTTCATCGGAATCGGCACTGCCATGGGGCTGGTCATCGGCCTGGGGCTCAACTGAGTCCGCCGCCATGCGGCTGCTGGTGCTGTTCTGTGTGCTGCTGCCCCTGTCCGCCGTGCAGGCGCAGGAGCTGCTGTCGGTGGACGATCCGCGCTGGCCCAGCGATTACGACCGCTACTTCCGCAAGTACACCAAGCGCTACTTCGGGCCGGCCTTCGACTGGCGCTGGTTCAAGGCCCAGGCCATTGCCGAGTCCAATCTCGACCCCCGGAGCAGTAGTCATGCCGGTGCCATCGGCCTGATGCAGATCCTGCCCGCCACCTATCGCGAGATCCGCGAACGCAACCCGCACTTCAAGCGCATCCGGGACCCGGAATGGAACATCGCGGCCGGCATCTACTACGACCGCCTGCTGTACCGGAAGTGGCGCGAACCGCTGCCGGACCGTGACCGCCTGCTGCTGGCCTTTGCCAGCTACAATGCCGGGTATGTGCGAATCCGGCGCATCTTTCGTCGGCTGAGCGCGCAGCTGGAACACACGCCGTTCTGGAATGATCTCGAGCCACTGGTGCCGGGCCAGACCCGGCATTATGTCCGCAAGATCGTGGGGCTGGTCGAGGGCAAGCCCAGGGGACCCACGCGCCGGCTTCGCGGCGTGGAGAAGTTCCTGGCCCTCAACCAGCCGTCCTAGGGTGTGGCCTTTCCGCTTCCCGCGTTGTCGTCCGGATACAACGGGGGCAATGCCTTGGCCTTTCCGGCCTGGGCACGCTGCAATGCGTGCAGGGCGTCCTGCAACGCCCGACATGGCCATTCTTTCCGTTCCCGGAGTCCCTGGATTCGGTTGATCTCCTCGATCAGCCCGGCCAGCGGCTCGCCGCAGCGCTGGCCCAGTGCGTACAGGTCGTGGGGCGGGTCGTCGGGCCAGCGCGCCCGGGCCCAGTCCATCAGCGCGTTGCGCAGGGCGTGCCAGTCCCGCTTGCGGCAGGCCTCGCGCAGCGCGGATTCCGTCTTGCCGGTCGCATGGTTTCCCGCGTGGCGCGTCCTTTCCGGCCGTGGGGTGGCCCCGCGCCGGCGCAGGAACCACAGCAGGGTCAGGCCCCAGCCCACGGCAAGCCCCAGCGCGATCCAGGGCCAGGGCAGCCCGG
>JALWNJ010000142.1 GCA_026995955.1 Gammaproteobacteria bacterium | reverse complement strand
GCGCGCCCCGCTGGCGCCCACCGGATGGCCGATGCTGATGCCGCCGCCATCGACATTGAGCCGGTCGTCCGGGATCTCGCCTGGCGAGGCATGGCCCAGGTGCGCCCGGCACCAGGCGTCGTCGGCTAGGGCACGCTGACAGGCGATGACCTGGGCGGCGAAGGCCTCGTTGATCTCCCAGTAGTCGATGTCGCCGGTCTTCATGCGGTGGCGCGCCAGCAGGTGGCCGATGGCGTGCGCGGGACCGAGGCCCATGATGGAGGGATCGAGCGCGGCCCATTCGCTGTCGAGGATTTCGGCCACCGGTTGCAGGCCGTGGCGTTCGCAGGCCTCGGCGCTGGCCACCACCAGCCAGGCGGCACCATCGGTGATCTGGGCGCTGTTGCCGGCGGTGACCTTGCCGTAGCGGCGGTCGAACACCGGGCGCAGGCGGGCCAGCTTCTCGATGCTGGTGTCGGCGCGCACCCCGTCGTCCCGATCCCACAGTCGGCCGCGGGTGTCGTACACGGGGGTCAGCTCGTGCGGGAAGTTGCCCTGCTGCTGGGCGGCAGCTAGGCGCTGGTGCGAGCGCAGGGCGAAGGCGTCCATCTCCTCGCGGGAGATGTCGAATTGCCAGGCCAGTTTCTCCGCCGTCTGCCCCATGCTCATCTGCGTCACCGGATCGGTGAGCCCGCACAGGATGCCGATGACCGGCTTGAGCATGTGCGGACGGAACCGGGCCAGGGCGCGCAGCCGGTCGGGCAGGTCGCGGGCACTGTTGAGGCCGCCCAGCCAGTTGACGAAGTCGTCCGGGAACAGCAGCGGGGCCTGGCTCATGGATTCCACGCCCCCGGCCAGGATCAGGTCGCCGTAGCCGTGACGGATGCGCTCGGCGGCGGTGTCCACCGCCTGCAGGCCGGAGGCGCAGTTGCGTTGTACGGTCCAGGCGGGGGTGGCCTCGCCGCAGCCGAGACGCAGCGCGGCGATGCGTGCGATGTTGGCCTCGTTGGGGCCGGGCATCACGCAGCCGAGGATGACCTCGTCGAAGGCATCGGCGGCAAAGGGCTGGCGCAGCAGCAGCGGCTTGCCTGCCGCCACCGCGAGGTCGGCGGCCTTGAACGGGCCCTGACGGCTGCGCGCCTTGAGGAAGGGCGCACGGTTGCCGTCGACGAGATAGACGGGGCGATTGGCACGGCGTTTTCTGCTCATAGCTCCTCCGGCCTGAATTCATCCACCATGATGGCGTTGCGCACGGCGGCGCGGCTTTCGCGCAGGCGTTCGACCTCGCTGTCGTCGAGCAGCCCGGCGCGTGCCGCGGCCTTGAGTTCGTCCTCGTTCCAGGCCGGGGTGAAGCCCTGCTTGCGGCGTGCTTCGTGCAGGCGGCGCTCCAGGGCCTCGTCGCGCAGCACCAGGCGGAAGGCGTGCTCGATGCGTCCGGTACGGTCGTCGGGGTCGTCGCTGACGAAGATGCCCTCGCTGAGGCGGTCGCGGGTCTCGCTGTCGTGCAGCAGGAAGTCGGCGGCGGCATGGATGACGCGGTCGCCCGGCGGGGCATAGACCTTGCCCCAGGGAAAGACGATGAACCGCAGCAGCCAGGCCAGGGGCCGGATGGGCAGGTTCCACAGCACCGCCAGCATGGACTGCTGTGCGCGGTGGATGGTGGCCTGGCAGGCCCAGTCGAGCAGCGGCAGCGCCGCCTCGGGTCGGCCCTGGTCGTGATACTGCTTTAGCGCGGCCGAACACAGGTAGAGGTTGGACAGCACATCGGCGAAGCGCCCCGAGATGCGCTCGCGCCGCTTGAGGCTGCCGCCCAGGGTGAGCATGGCGCTGTCGGCGAGCAGGGCGAAGCCGGCGCTCAGGCGCTCCAGGCGGCGGAAGTAGGGACGGCTGTGGCGGTCGCCGGGTACCCGCGCCAGGTGGCCGTTGGTGAGCCCGAGCCAGAAGGCGCGCGCCAGGTTGCTGAGCACGAAGCCGACATGGCGCCAGAAGGCGTGGTCGAACTCGAGCAGCCCCAGCGCCGGATCGGGGTTGCGTGCGGCCCGGATCTCGTGCAGCAGCCAGGGATGGCAGCGGATGGCCCCCTGGCCGAAGATGATGAGGCTGCGGGTGAGGATGTTGGCGCCTTCGACGGTGATGCTGATGGGAATGGCCTGGTAGGTGCGGGCGAGGTAGTTGCGCGGGCCCATGCAGATGCCGGAACCGCCGTGGATGTCCATGGCGTCGTTGACGATGATGCGCATGCGCTCGGTGAGCTGCTGCTTGAGGATGGCCGAGATCACCGCCGGGCGTTCGCCCTGGTCGAGGGCGCCGGCGGTGAGCCGGCGCGCGGCGTCCATCAGCCAGGCGTTTCCGGCGATGCGCGCCAGCGGCTCCTCGATGCCCTCGAAGCGGCCGATGGGCAGGCCGAACTGGCGCCGGATGCGAGCGTAGGCGCCGGTGTAGCGGCTGGTGACCTTGGCGGCGCTGGTGGACAGCGCCGGCAGCGAGATGCCGCGCCCCTCGGACAGGCATTCCATCAGCATGCGCCAGCCGTGGCCGGCCTGTTCCGGCCCGCCGATGAGCTGCTCCAGGGGGATGAACACATCACGGCCCCGGTTGGGACCGTTCTGGAACGGGATGTCCAGCGGCCAGTGGCGGTTGCCGATGTCGATACCGGGCAGATCGGTGGGGATCAGCGCCAGGGTGATGCCCAGTTCCTCCTCGTCGCCGAGCAGGTGATCGGGGTCGTAGAGCTTGAAGGCCAGCCCGAGCAGGGTGGCCACCGGCCCCAGGGTGATGTAGCGCTTCTCCCAGTTGAGGCGGATGCCGAGCACCTCCTCGCCCTGCCACTGGCCGCGGCAGACCACGCCGGTGTCGGGGATGGCGGCGGCATCGCTGCCGGCTTCGGGCGCGGTGAGCGCGAAGCAGGGGATCTCCTCGCCGCGGGCCAGGCGCGGCAGATAGTATTCCTTCTGCGCCGGCGTGCCGTACTGCAGGAGCAGCTTGGCCGGCCCCAGCGAGTTGGGCACCATCACCGTGACCGCGGCGGTGATGCTGCGGCTGGCGATCTTCATCACCACCTCGGAATGGGCCAGGGCGGAGAAGCCGAGGCCGCCGTATTCCTCGGGGATGATCATGCCGAAGAAGCGTTCCTTGCGGATGTAGTCCCACACCTCCGGCGGCAGGTCCTTGCGATGATGGGTGATGTCCCAGTCGTCGAGCATCCGGCACAGCGTCTCCACCGGGCCGTCGAGGAAGGCGCGCTCGCGCGCGCTGAGCGCGGGTGGCGGCAGATCGAGCAGCCGCGACCAGTCGGGCTTTCCGGAGAACAGCTCGGCATCCCACCACACATCGCCGGCCTCCAGCGCCTCCTGCTCGGTGCGCGAGATGCGCGGCAGGCTGCGCTTGAGGAAGGCGAACACCGGCCGCGTGATCTCGATGCGCCAGGGCTCGACATTGAGCGGAACGAGAACGACGAGCAGCAGCAGCCACAGCAGCCCCAGGCCCCAGTCCAGCCCCAGCCACAGAGTGAGGGCGAGCAGGGTGAACAGCAGCAGGCTGGTGGCGGTGCGCAGGCCGACGCGATGGTAGGCCAGGGCACCGGCCACCAGCAGGACGAAGAGCCAGGCGAGCAGGGTACTCATGGGGCCTTGCCTTCGCCGCCGGCGCGGCGCGTGGGGGTGTCATCGGCAGGGCCATCCTCGGTGCCGTCCGGTTTTTCATCAGCAGACTCGGAACCGAGCTGCGGCGAGGCGTCGAGGATGGAGACCCGTTCCACCTCCGGCATCAGCGGCTCGAGCATGTCGGGGTCGATCTCCTCGTCGGCGGCGATGCCGCTGCGGTCCCAGGGCAGGGCGCGATAGATGGCCAGTTCGTCGAAGCCGAGCAGCGGATACTTGATGATGTCGAAGTAGGGTGAGTAGTCGAAATCGGCCGGCGTGTAGAGCTTGTGGTTGCGCTTGAGCAGGTGCAGCTTGCCCTGTTCGTCCTGGGTAAGCACCGGCAGGATGGGAAAGTGCACGCTGTGGAAGGCCTCGGCGATCATCGACGAGCACACGGTGCGCGTGGGGCCGCCCGCGTTGTGCTGGAACAGGCTGGAGCGCCAGCGCCGGGGCAGGATGCCGTAGGGGAACAGGAAACGGGCGAGATCGAGGATCTGGCGCAGGTCGTAGTCGCTGCCGAGGCGGGAGGCGGCGTGGCGGATCACGGCCACGGCATCGCGATGCGACAGTCCCTTGGGTCGGCAGATGCGCACATGATAGGTCTCGTAGCGCGAAAGCGGCGAGACGATGGTGCCCTCGCCAAGCAGGGCCTCGATCACCAGCGGCTCACCCGGATCGGTGTCGGTGCCTAGGTAGTCCGTGACATAGCGCCGCGTGTCCGGGTCCTCGATGTCGTGCAGGCGGCCGATGTAGAGGGCGGCGTGGGTCCAGTTGCTCAGGGTGATGAGCTTGATGATCTCGCTGACATGGCTGCGCCCCTCCACCAGCAGGACATCGGCGGGGCGGATCTCGTACTGCAGCCGGTCGTAGTCGGACAGGTGCTCGCTGACGCCGGGCGGCTCGTAGACGAGCCATTGCGTCAGCCGTGTCCACAGCCAGTTGCTGAATCCCTGTGCCATCGATGCACCTCCTCTGGTGCGGCCGCTTTGGCAGTCCTGTCGGCGGTCTCTATCTGGTGCGACCGTATTGTTGTTGTGGCAGGCCGCAAAGGCGCGGATATCCATTCGCGACGGATTTCATGGCCTGCTGTTCATGAGAATAGACCATCAGGGACCGGTCGCGGTTCCTGACGGGGCACTCAGGTCAGGGCGTGCAGGGCCTCGGCCACCCGTTCAAGCGCCAGCTCCAGGCGTGCGTGGGGCGTGTAGAAGTGGGGCGAGAAGCGTACGCCGGGCCCGCGCCGTGCGCACAGTACCCGGTGTTGCATCAGCCAGGCGTAGAGCGCATCGGCGTCGATCCTCGGGTGGCTGAAGACGAGAATGCCCGAATCGCGCTGTTCGCCGCGTGGGGAGTGGATTCGGCAGCCCAGCCGCGACAGCCCTTCCTCGAGATGGCGGCGGCGCGCACGCAGGGCCTCGGCCACCTGCTTCATGCCGACTTCCAGCAGCAGGTCGGTGCTTGCCTTGAGCACATGGATGCCGAGCATGTTGGGACTGCCGGGCTCGAAGCGGCGGGCGCTGCGGGCCGGTTGCCAGTCCTGGCGTTCGAATTCGCCGATGGCCTCCACCATGTGCCAGCCGTGCTGGAGCAGGCTGAGCCGTTCGCGCAGCTCGGGGCGGCACCAGAAGGCGGCCAGCCCCTCCGGCCCGAGCATCCACTTGTGCCCGTCGGCAGCGACGAAATCGGCGCCCGCGGCCAGGGCGTCGAAGGGCAGGGCGCCGAGTTGCTGGATGGAATCGACGCAGAACAGCACACCGTTTCGCCGGCAGGCCGCGCCGAGCCGCCCCAGGTCCAGGCGCAGGCCGCTGGCATAGGACACGGCGCTCGCCGCGAGCAGCCGCGTGCAGCGACCCAGGGCTTGGATCAGGGCCGCTTCCGGATCGCGTTCGGGCAGGGGGATCTCGACCAGACGCACGCCGTGGCGCTGGCGCAGGCTGTCCCAGACGACGCGGTTGGACG
>JALWNJ010000141.1 GCA_026995955.1 Gammaproteobacteria bacterium | reverse complement strand
GTTCCGCCGCCAGCGCCAGGATCAGGCTGGCCCCCTCCGGCAGGATGGCGTCGAAGTCACGCACTGCGGGGAACATCCCCAGGTTGCTCAGATAGCAGGTGGCGCCCTGGTAGTCGCCGGGCGCCAGGCGCTTGTCGCGGGCACGCTGCCTGAGTGCCGCCCAGTCCGCGGCCAGCTCCGCCAGCGGCCGGCCGGCCAGGTCGCGCAGCACCGGGGTCACCAGCCCGTGCGGGATGTCCACCGCGATGCCCATGTCCACCCGCTCGCGCAGGGCCAGTCCCAGTGGCGTCCAGGCCGCGTTCATCCTCGGGTGCTGCGCGAGGGTGAGCGCCAGGGCACGGGCGAACAGCAGGGTGAGGCTCAGTTTCTGCTGCCGGGCCAGGTCCCGCAGCGGGCCCAGTGGCAGTTCGGTGCGCAGGTGGAAGACCGGGATCGACAGGCTGCGGGTCATGTTCTCGGCCACTGCCCGCTGCATCGGAGTCGGCAGCTTGATGCGCCAGGGCGGTCCGGTGTCGAGGCCGGCCGGCATGCGTCGGCCCAGGGCGGCAGCCAGCACCTCGCGCTCGTGCACGATGCCGTCCGCGCCGGGCGGGATCTGTTCCGGAGCCAGGCCCAGGCTGGCGGCCAGGGCGCGCGCGGCGGGTGAATACGCGGGCGGCTCCTCGCGGCGGCGCGCAGGCTGTGCTGTTGGCGGCGGGGCGGCCGGCTCGGGCTTGCCCTTGTCGCGGGGTTGCGCTTCCGTCCGGGCCGGGACGGGCGCCTCGGCGGGTACTGGCGCGTTCGTGGTTGCGTCGCCCTGCGGGACAGCCGCCGGCTGTTGTGCCGATGCCTCGCTGTCCGTCCCTTCCGGCCGGTCGCTGATCCAGGCAATGGTCTGACCCACCGGGATGTCGACTCCGGTCTCGGCCAGCGGGCCGGCCAGCCAGCCCTCGTCGAAGGCCTCCAGTTCCATCACCGCCTTGTCCGACTCCACCTCGGCGATGGGCTCACCGCGCCGGACCGGGTCGCCGGGCCGCTTCAGCCAGCGCACCAGCTGGCCGCTCTGCATGGTGTCGGAGAGTGCGGGCATGGTCACGGGCTTGCGCATGGTCATTCCTCCTCAGGCCTGGCACAGTTCGCGCGCGGCCTGCACGATGTCGTCCACCTGCGGGATGGTGGCCGCTTCCAGGCGTCCGTTGTAGGGCGTGGGGATGTCCAGGCCGGCCACCCGCCGGGGCGGTGCGTCGAGCAGGTAGAAGGCGCGCTCGCTCAGCCGGGCCACCAGTTCGGCACCGGCGCCGGCAAAGCCGCAGTCCTCCTCCACCACCAGCAGGCGGTGGGTCTTCTCCAGCGAGGCCATGCAGCGCTCCCAGTCGATGGGCCGCAGGCTGCGCAGGTCGATGACCTCCACCGATATGCCCTCGGCGGCGAGCCGCTCGGCGGCCTCCAGCGACTGACCCACCCCCTTGAGGTAGGTCAGCAGGGTCAGGTCCTCGCCCTCGCGGCGCACCAGCGCGCGATGCATGGGCGGAGGCGGCAGGCCTTCGTCCAGCGGCCCCTCGTCGAAGTACAGCAGCTCGTGCTCCAGCATCACGATGGGCTCGTCGCTGCGGATCGCCTGGCGCAGTTGCCACCAGGCATCCTGCGGCGTGGCCGGGGTGACGATGCGCAGGCCGGGCACGTTCATCAGGGTGTGTTCCAGGCGCTGCGAATGCTGCGCCGCGAGCTGCCGCGCCACGCCGCCCGGGGTGCGCACCACCAGCGGCATGGGGAACTGCCCGCCGGACATGAAGGGGATCTTGGCCGCCATGTTGATGATGGCGTCCAGTGCCAGCAGGGCGAAGTTCACGGTCATGATCTCCACCACCGGCCGCGCGCCGGCCAGCGCCGCACCCACCCCCAGGCCGGTAAAGCTGCCCTCGGAGATCGGCGTGTCGCGCACGCGCCATTCGCCGTAGCGCGCATACAGCCCCTCGGTGACCCGGTAGCTGCCGCCGTAGAGCCCCACGTCCTCGCCGAGGACGAACACCGCATCGTCGGCCGCCATCTCCGCGTCCAGGGCGCGGTTGAGGGCCTGCCAGAGCTTGACCCGTTCCGTCACAGCAATACCTCCTTGCCGCGTGCCGCGTACAGGCTGTCCCAGGCGTCCTGGAGATCGGGCTCCGGACTCTCCAGCGCAAAGCGCACGCTGTCCTCCACGATCTCGTCCACCTCCCGGCGCAGGGCCTCCAGCTCGTCCTCGGCCACCACCCCCTCGCGGCCCAGATGACGGCAGAAGCGGCCAATGCAGTCCTCACCGGCCGCATCGATCTGCTCCTGGGTGGGATAGCCCAGTGCCTCGGCCGCCGGCTGCGCCGCCAGCGGGTCGCGCCGCTGCCAGGCCTCGAGCTCCACCCGTGGGCGATAGGCGCCGGCGTCCGACATCGAGTGGCCACGGAAGCGGTAGGTCTCGAACTCCAGCAGCTGCGGTCCGTTGCCGGCACGGATCTGCGCCAACGCCTCGCGGGTGGCCTCGTACACGGCCAGCACGTCCATGCCGTCGATGCGCCGCGCCGGGATGCGGTAGGCGCAGGCCCGCCGGTATACCTCCGCCACGGCCGAATGGCGGTGGATCTCGGTGCCGATCTGGTAGTGGTTGTTCTCGCACAGGAACAGCACCGGCAGGTTCCACAGCCTGGCCATGTTGAGCGACTCGTGGAAGGTGCCCTGGTTCACCGCGCCGTCCCCGAAGAAGCACAGCACGGCCTCCGGCAGCCCGCGCATGGCCACGGCATAGCCGATGCCGATGGCCACCGGATAGGTCTCGCCGACGATGGCATAGCCGCCGGTGAAGCGCAGTGCGCGATCGAACAGGTGCATCGAACCGCCCATCCCGCGCGAGCAGCCGGTACGCTTGCCGAACAGCTCCGCCATCACCGCCCGCGGGCTCATGCCCCGCACCATGGCGTGCACGTGCTCGCGATAGGTGGAGACGATCCAGTCCGAAGGCTCGGCCGCGTGCAGGCTGCCCACCGCCACCGCCTCCTCGCCCGGATACAGGTGCAGGAAACCGGCGATGTGACCCTTCGTGTACTCCTCGGCCGCGCGTTCCTCGAAGCGGCGTGCCAGCAGCATGTCGCGCAGCATGGCGCGCAGTTGGTCGCGTTCCATGTCAGTCCTCCTCCCCGGAATGGGCCTGCAGCCAGTCGTGCGCCGCCAGCGCGGCCCTGGCCCCGCTGCCGGCGGCGACGATGATCTGCTTGGCCGGCTCGTCGCTCACGTCCCCGGCAGCGAACAGGCCGGGCACGTCGGTCTGCTGAAGGCGATCGACCACCACCTCGCCCCGTTCGTTGAGCGTGGCCAGCCCCTGCAGCGGTTCGCTGTTGGGCGACAGCCCGATCTCAAGGAACACGCCGTCCACCCTCAGATCGAAGCGGTCGGAGCCGTCGCGCCGCTCCACACGGATGCCCTGCAGCTGGTCCTCGCCCAGATAGGCCCGCACCACCGTGCCGGGATGCAGATGCACCTTGTCGCTGGCGCTCACCTCCTGCACCAGCACCGGATCCGCCTGCCAGTCGTCGGCAATGTTGAGGATGTGGATCTCGCGGGCCCAGGGCAGCAGGTCGCGCGCTGCGGTGAAGGCCGAATTGCCGCCGCCGATCACCGCCACCCGCCGATCGGCGTACAGCGGCGCGTCACAGGTGGCGCAGAAGGCCACCCCGCGTCCCAGAAAGCGCTCCTCGCCGGGCAGCCCCAGGCGCCGGTAGTGCTTGCCGGTGGCCCAGATCACGCTGCGCGCGCGCCACACCGCATCACCGCTGTCGAGCAGGAAATCGTCCCCCTCGCGGCGCACCTCGCGTACCCGCACGCCCAGCCGTTCGGCCACCGGAAAGCGCTCCGCATGGCGGCGCAGGGCCTCGGCCAGGTCCTGGCCGCCGATGGCCGGGATGCCGGGATAGTTCTCGATCAGTTCGGTGTCGTTGATCTGGCCGCCGACGCGTTCGGCCAGCAGCAGGGTGTCGATCTGCTTGCGGGCGGCATAGATGGCCGCGGTGAGCGCTGCCGGCCCCGCGCCGACGATGGCCAGCGCGTAGCGATGCCCGGGGTCGGGCAGGCGTACCTGACGCTCCCCGCGCAGGGTACGCAGCTGGGCATCGATCATCTCCCAGGCCTCGGGGTTGGCCAGGCGCAGGATCTCCAGCATCGCCTGCTGCGGCGGCAGCGCGCCCTCGAAGGCAGGACGGCCATTGACGACCGTGCGCGGCACGCCATGTACCTGGTAACGCTGCACCAGCTGCGGGAACTCGGCGGCATCGATCATGTCGCCGCGAATCGGCTCGTGGACATAGGCCAGCTGATGCACCAGCCGCACCATCTTCGCGCAGTAGGGGCAGGTCAGGGTGACCATCACCTCCAGGTGCAGCGGCTCGCGGATGTACTGCAGCAGCGGCAGGATCTCCTCGGGCAGATCGTGCCGGCCGCTGCCGACCATTGCGATGTCCTCGAGCAGCGAGGTGTATTCGTAGCCCAGGGTCAGGCCGAAGAAACGGATGCCGTAGTCACGATCGGCATCGCGAACCACGGTCGCCGGTACCTTGTCCACGCCCAGTGCACGCGCCTGCTCGGCGTCGCGCTCCAGGTCCAGGACCTGAAGCTCGAGCCGATCCGACAGCGCGGCCAGCTCCTCCAGCAAGCGCCGCTGGTCGCGGCAGGCGGGGCAGGGCTGGCGCTGGGTAAAGTGCACCAGGACCACCTTGCGCTGCAGCGCCTTGAGCAGCGCCTCCGTCTGCTGCCGTGCATCTTCCGGAATCATCGAGTCCGTGCTCATCCAGTCTTCTCCTCCCGGCGTCCTGCACCGACATCGGATTATGGACCGGCTCGCCCCGCCTTGCCCTGATGCGGGTCAAGAGACGGTGTCTCAGGCGGGGTGGATGCAGCCCAGTACCACCGGATGGCTGGCACCGGTAACCTCCGGCAGGTTGCCCGGTTGGCCTTCTAGGGTGCGTGCCGCGAGCCAGGCGAAGGCGGTGGCTTCCACCAGCGTGGGCGGGATGCCGTGGCGGGCAGTATCCTCCACCGTGATCCCGGCAAGGCGTTCCGTCAGACGCTGCATCAGCAGCGGATTGCGGGCGCCGCCGCCGCACACCAGCAGGCGCCGGCAGTGGGGCATCGCCCGTGCGAGCGCCTCCGCCACGCTCTCCACGGTGAGCGCCAGCAGGGTCGCCTGCGTGTCGGCCGGCACCAAGTCGGCGCTCAGGCGCGGTGCCAGCCAGTCGAGATTGAAGTACTCGGTGCCGGTGCTCTTCGGCGGCGGCGCGGCGAAGTAGGGATCCTCCAGCAGCCGTGCCAGCAGCGCCTCGTCGACCCGGCCCGAGGCCGCCCAGCGGCCGTCGGTGTCGCAGGGCTGCTGGCGGTGACGCTGGATCCATCGGTCCATCAGCGTGTTGCCGGGGCCGGTGTCGAAGCCGGTCACCGGGCCGCGCGCCGGCAGCAGGGTGAGATTGGCGATGCCGCCCAGGTTGAGCACCGCGCGGTCCTCCTCCGGGCTGTGGAAGAAGGCACGGTGCGCGGCCGGCACCAGCGGGGCGCCCTGGCCGCGCACCGTGCCTTCTTCCACAGCCCGGAGGAGGAC
>JALWNJ010000140.1 GCA_026995955.1 Gammaproteobacteria bacterium | reverse complement strand
TCGCGCCGCGCTGCGGGCCAGCACCGCCGGGTCGAACCAGGAACCGCCCTTGACCACGATGCGCTTCGGGTCG
Organism: Gammaproteobacteria bacterium; assembly: GCA_026995955.1. Classification (GTDB taxonomy): domain Bacteria; phylum Pseudomonadota; class Gammaproteobacteria; order J044; family J044; genus J044. The sequence goes on along the minus strand of JALWNJ010000140.1, from coordinate 5,523 downwards.
CCTGCCGCGCCGGGCGTGCCGTCGCGGTTGGCATGGGCATGATGCGCAATCCAGGGCGAGCTGGTGAACTCCTGCACATTGCCGTGCATCTCATGCAGGCCCCAGAGGTTGGGCGGCAGGCTGCCCACCGGCAGCGCCTTCATCAGCGGCGAGCAGCGCGGCAGGAACCAGCGCCGCTTCTCGCGTGCCTCCACATAGGGGAAGGCCGCGTTGAAGTGCACCTCGCGGCAGCTCACATTGTCGCCGAAGGCGAACGGTGCCAGGCTGCCGGCCCGGCAGGCGTACTCCCATTCCGCCTCGGTGGGCAGGCGGTAGCGCTGGCCGGTCTTTTCGCTGAGCCAGGCGGCATAGCGCTCGGCATCGCCGATGCGGATGTTGATGACGGGATAGTCACCCCTGGCCCAGATCAGATCGGGGCGCAGATACCAGCCGGTCTCGGCGCGAAAGCGCTCGAACTGCTCGGCAGTGATGACATGCCGCCCCAGAGCAAAGTCATGGCGCAAACACACATAGTGCCTTGGCGCCTCCTCCGGACGATGGCCGAATTCGCGCGCATCGGAGCCCATCTCGAAGCTGCCGGCCGGAATCACGGCCAGCTCCGGCCCCTCGCCACTGCCGTCGAGGAAGCGGTCGCGGAAGTGCACGGGGAGACGATGACGGGCCGCGGCCTGCTGCTGCAATTCGCGCAGGGTCGCCTCGTCCAGGTCGTGGACGAAGGGGCGGCTGCCGCCCTCGACGGCCGTGCTGCATTCACTGGATTTCATCGTTTCGGTACCCGATCAGGCTCGCATCATGGAAATGGTACACTTGCCCCATGTCCGAAATCACCCTGTCCGAACTCTGGATCCACCCCGTCAAGTCACTGCGCGGCCTGTCCGTGGAGCGCGCCGAGGTCACGCCGCGCGGCCTGGCCGGAGATCGCCGCTGGATGGTGGTGGACCGCGAGGGCCGCTTCCTTACCCAGCGCCAGCAGCCGAAACTGGCCCTGGTCCATCCGCAGCTGGACGAGGACCACAACCGCCTCCTGCTGCACGATGCCGGCAGGGCCCGCCCTGACCTCGAGCTGCCCCTGCACCTGCAGTCCGGCAAGCCCGTAGAGGTACAGGTCTGGAACGACCGGGTTCAGGCCCTCGATGCCGGTGACGCGGCGGCGGAGTGGATCAGTCAGGCCGCCGGTCAGCCGGCCCGGCTGGTGTACATGCCGGAGCAGAGCCGCCGCGGCGTGGACCCGGCCTTCGGCCAGCCCGGCGACATCACCAGCTTCTCCGACGGTTTCCCCCTGCTGATCATCTCGCAGGCCGCGCTCGACGCGCTCAATCGCCGCCTGGGACGCAGCCTGCCGATGCGTCGCTTCCGGCCCAACCTGGTGGTGACCGGAACGGAACCCCATGCCGAGGACCAGTGGCGCCGCATCCGCATCGGCGGGGTGGAGCTGGAGCTGGTCAAGCCCTGCTCACGCTGCATCGTCACCACCGTGGATCCCGAAACGGGGGAACGGGACGCGGCGCGCGAACCGCTGCGCACCCTGATGCAGTACCGCCTGCGCGACAACAAGGTCTATTTCGGGCAGAACGCCATCCCGCGCCGCACCGGCTGGCTGCAGACAGGCCAACCGGTGGAAGTCCTCGAACGGGCCTGAGACGGATCCTGACTCAGGCCTTGGCCGGCGTGGCTTCCCCGGCGGATGTTTCCTCGGCGCCCGCAGTCCCCTGCAGCTCCGGGTCTTCCTGGCACTCGCGGAAGATGCGACGGTCACAGCGCTTGCAGATGTCGCGGTCGAGTCGCCTGTAGATCTCCCGCAGGGCACGGGTCTTGGAGCGGAAGATGTTCTCGTCGCCGATCTCCTCGAGGAAATGCCCCCGCTTCAGCGACTCGCAGGCGCCCTCCTTCATGTCGATGAAGTAGAGGCCGCCTCCATCCCGCCGGCGGGCATTGGCCTCTTGCACCAGGAACTCGGCACCCGCCACATCGATGAAGTTGATCCCCTTGCCGACGATGGCCAAGTGCTTCTGCTCCGGATGGCGCTTCTTGTAGCGCGCCAGCACCTCGGCCACATGGGCAATGGCACCGAAGAACAGCGAGCCGTCGATACGGATGATCTTGAGTTGCGGGCACTCGGGGCGACCCTTGCCGGCGGTGACGAACTTGCGCTTGGGGTCGTCGGGATCGGGCACGCGCGACAGGATGCGCGGCTTGGAGGTGCGCATCAGGTACATCACCAGCGACAGCAGCACGCCCAGCAGGATGGCAAACTCCAGCTCCAGGAACTGGGTGGCCAGAAAGGTGGTGATGAGCACCGCGCCCTCGGAGCGGCTGGCCTTGATGGTCTTCTTGATGTGGTGGAAGTCGATCAGCCCCCAGGCCACCAGCATCAGGATGCCGGCCATGGCGGCATAGGGCAGGTACTTGGCATAGGGCGCCACGAAGGGCACGATGGCCATCAGCAGCAGACCGGCAAACATCGCCGCCAGCGGGGTGCGCGCGCCGGCCTCGTAGTTGACCGCACTGCGGTTGAACGAGCCGGTGGCGACATAGGCCGAGAAGAAGCTGCCGACCATGTTGGACATGCCCTGGCCGATGAACTCCTGGTTGCCGTTCAGGTGCTGGCCGGAGCGGGCCGCCAGCGAACGCGCGATGGACACCGCCTCAGTGAGTGCGAACAGGGTCATGGCCACGGCCAGCGGCGCCAGCTCCTTGATCTGTTCCATGGTCAGCGTGGGATGACTGAGCGGCGGCAGACTGGCCGGCAGTGCGCCCACCCATTTGATGTGGGTGGTGTCGGCACCGACATAGCGCTCAAGCACGATCGCAAATACGCTGCCCACCAGCATGGCCACGATCATGTAGGGCAGCCTGGGGAAGAACTTGCGCACCAGGATGCCCGTCACCAGCGTGACCAGGGCGGCGGCTGCGATGTAGAGATTGGCCTCGTCGATGTGTTCGCCGATGTAGGCCACGATCTCGTAGGGATGCAGGCCGCGCGGCACCTCCATGCCCAGGAAGTTCTTGAGCTGCTTGGCAGCAATGATGATGGCCGCACCCGCGGTAAAGCCGATGACCACCGAATGGGAAATGAAGTTGACCAGCGCGCCCAGCTTGGCGAACCCCATGGTCAGTTCGATCAGACCCACCATGAAGGTCAGCGTCATGGCGAGCGCAACATACTGTGCCGTCTGCGGCTCGGCCAGGGCGCTCAGCGACGAGGCCAGCACCACCGAGGCGGCCGTGGTGGGGCCGGAGACCAGGTGCCAGGAGGAGCCGAACAGCGCCGCCACGATGGCCGGCACCATGGCGGCATAGAGACCGTATTCCGGCGGCATGCCAGCGATGAGCGCAAAGGCCACCCCCTGCGGCAGCACCACCACGGCACCGGTGAGGCCTGCGATGAAGTCGTTTCTTGCCGTGTCCGCATTGACCCGGGGCAACCATTCCATGAAGGGAAGAAAACGGTTAATGAGTTCTCTGCGGCTCACGCTCACTTGCGGCCTCCGTGGTGCAGGATGGACTGAAAAAGAACAGGAAAGGCGCGGGATTATACATTAGAGGACGCTAAAATGCACGGGGCCGGCAATGCCGGCCCCGTTGTCCACCTCGTCCGGAGGATTCAGCCGGGGTGACGGATGTGGATGTTGAGCTCGTGCAGCTGTTTCGGATCCACCGGCGCCGGCGCCCCGGTGAGCAGGCAGGCGGCGGTCTGGGTCTTGGGGAAGGCCATCACATCGCGGATCGAGGCACTGCCGGTCATCAGCATCACCAGCCGGTCGAGGCCGAAGGCGATCCCGGCGTGCGGCGGCGCTCCATAGCGCAGCGCACGCAGCAGGAAGCCGAACTTGTCCTCGGCCTCCTCCTCGGAGATCCCCAGCAATTCGAACACCGCCTTCTGCATCTCTGGGCGGTGGATGCGCACCGAGCCGCCACCCACCTCGGTGCCGTTGAGCACCATGTCGTAGGCGCGCGACAGGGCCGCGCCGGGATCGGCCAGAAGCGCCTCGGGATCGTCCACGCGCGGGGCCGTGAAGGGATGGTGCAGGGCCGTCCAGCCGCCCTTCTCGTCCTCCTCGAACATGGGGAAGTCCACCACCCACAGCGGCCGCCAGCCACGCTCGACGAGACCGCGGTCGTGGCCGAGCTGGACCCGCAGTGCGCCCAGCGACTCGTTGACCACATGTGCCTTGTCGGCACCGAAGAACAGCATGTCGCCATCCTCGATGCCGGTGCGCTCGATCAGGGCCGCGATCACCTCGTCGGGCAGGAACTTGAGGATCGGGGATTGCAGGCCCTCGCGCCCGGCGGAGACCTCGTTAACCTTGATGTAGGCCAGCCCCTTGGCCCCGTAGCGACCGACAAAACGCGTGTAGTCGTCGATCTCCTTGCGCGACAGGTCGCCCCCGCCGGGCAGGCGCAGCGCCGCCACCCGACCCTTCGGGTCGTTGGCGGGGCCAGAGAAGACCTTGAACTCCACCGACTTCATCAGATCGGTGATGTCCACCAGCTCCAGCGGAATGCGCAGGTCCGGCTTGTCGGAGCCGAAACGGGCCATGGCCTCGGCATAGCTCATGCGCGGGAAGGGGTCTGGCAGCGCGATCTCCAGCACCTCGGCAAAGAGCTGGCGCATCATCTCTTCCATCAGCCCCATCACCTGCTCCTCGTCGAGGAACGAGGTCTCGATGTCGAGCTGGGTGAACTCGGGCTGCCGATCGGCGCGCAGGTCCTCGTCGCGGAAGCAGCGGGCGAACTGGTAGTAGCGGTCGAAACCACTCATCATCAACAGCTGCTTGAACAGCTGCGGCGATTGCGGCAGGGCGAAGAAGCTGCCCGGATGGGTACGGCTCGGCACCAGGTAGTCACGCGCGCCCTCGGGCGTGGCCTTGGTGAGCATCGGGGTCTCGATGTCGAGGAAACCGTGCGCATCGAGATAGCGACGCAGCCGGGCGGTGATACGGGCGCGCATCATCAGCCGCTGCTGCATCTCCGGCCGGCGCAGGTCGATGTAGCGGTAGCGCAGACGAACCTCCTCGCTGACCTCGTCCTCGTCGAGCTGCATCGGCACCGGATCGGAGGCATTGAGGATCTCCAGTTCCAGCCCCAGCACCTCGATCTGGCCGGTGCGGATGTTGGGGTTCTCGGTGCCCTCGGGACGGCGGCGCACGCGTCCGCGCACCTTGAGCACGTATTCGTTGCGTACCCGCTCGGCGATGCGGAACATCTCGGGGTCGTCGGGATCGAACACCACCTGCACGATGCCCTCGCGATCGCGCAGATCGACGAAGATCACGCCACCGTGGTCACGACGCCGGTTGACCCAGCCACACAGCACCACTTCCTGGTCGAGTTCCGCCTCGGTGACTTCACCGCAGTAATGAGTACGCATAAGGATCCACTCTGAGCGGCCCGCCGCGGCAGGCCGGGCGGGCAGGTTGATTCGGGGAAAGCGGGGAATGTTAAGTCCTGCCCCTGCCCGGTGCAAGCTCGGGGGTGAGGTTGCGCCCCTGGCCGGGGGTGACCACGCCCAGCGACATGATG
>JALWNJ010000139.1 GCA_026995955.1 Gammaproteobacteria bacterium | reverse complement strand
CAGCAGACGGCGGCATGCGGCTCCTCGACGAAGCTGTGCAGCCCCTCCCCCAGCCAGTGATAGCGCCGCGCGGTGCCGTCGGCGTCGCGCATGCCCTGCTGGATCACCGCCCAGCGGCCATCGGCCAGGAACAGGAAGCTGTGGTGGTAGAGCTGATAGCCGTCCTGCACGGCGGTGTTGTCCACCTTGGCCGACAGGCGGCTGGCTCGTACCAGGGTGTCGACATCGGCGCCACTGGCCTCGCACCACTGCTCGATCTCGGCCGGCGTGCGGCGCGAGGCGGCGCCCTTGCCGCCGCAGACGAACAGGCCAAGCTCGCGTTCCAGCCCCTTGAGCCCCTCCTTGAGGGCACCGCAGGTGGTGGTGGTCACACCGCTGGAGTGCCAGTCGAAGCCCAGCACGCAGCCCAGCGCCTGGAACCACCAGGGATCGGACAGGCGGCGCAGCAGCTCGCCCGGCTCGTACTCGGCGGCCATGTGCAGCACGATCTCGCGCGCCAGACGGGTCATGCGCTGGAACAGCCAGCGCGGAGCACGGCCACCGTGCAGCGGCAGGCGGGCGGTACCGGTGCGCATCAGGCCGCGCCTCCGGCCAGGAAATGGAGATAGCGCGCCATGTCCCGGTAGGGCATCTCGGTGCCCAGTCGGCGCTCCAGGGCCAGGGTGTCGGCATGACTGCGCCGTGCCAGCAGCTCCGGATCGAGGTAGTCGGCAAAGCAGCGGATGCCGCGCTGGTGCCGCAGCGGCAGGGTCAGCCAGTCCCGCACCTGTTCGGGGTCGAGCGGGTGCTGCGGCGTGAGCCCGCCGGCATGGCCGGCATAGGCACCCGAGGCCACCTTGCGGAAGTTGCCGAGCAACAGGTTGCGGATGACGATGGAATGGCGGTTGTAGAACAGCAGCGACAGCCAGCCGCCGGGGGCCACCATGGCCTCGGCGCGGGCCAGTCCCGCCTGCGGCTCGGCCAGCCACTCCAGCACCGCGTGCAGCAGCACCAGGTCGAAGCGTCCGTGGCGTTCGGCATCCAGCTCCTGCAGGGGACCGTCGAGCATGCGTACCCTTCCGGCCACGCCCTCGGCATCGAAGCGGCGCCGTGCCGCCTCGCGCATGGCCCGGGCTGGCTCGGCGTAGAACACTTCGTGACCGCGGGCGGCGAGCCAGGCGCTCATGCGCCCCTCGCCACCGCCGATGTCGAGCACCCTGAGCGGTCGCCCGTCGCGCAGCACCTGCTCCTGCAGGTCGGTCTGCAGCAGCTCGAGCCGCAGCCGTCCCTTGAGCCCTCCATAGACCCGCTCGGCGAGTCGAGCGGCCTTGGCCTCGAACCACTGGTCGCCGCCGGCGGGATGACTCACTTCAGGAAGCGCGCCTCGTTGAGCGCGATCTTTTCCTGTACCGCCTGCTCCAGGTCGATGTCCATGCGGTCGCACAGCGCCAGCAGGTACATGAGGATGTCGGCCGCCTCGTGGCCGATGCGGCTGCGCTGCGCCGCGCCCATCCCGGCCACCTGTTCGTCGGTCAGCCACTGGAACTCGTGCAGCAGCTCGGCGGTTTCGTTGGCCAGCGCGATGGCCAGGTTCTTCGGCGTCTGCAGCGGCAGCCAGTCACGCTCGCGGGCGATGCGATCGAAGGCCTCGAGGATGCGCCGGGTGTCCATGGCCTCAGGGCCTGAAGTCGGGGAAGGGGCAGGCGCAGTACCAGCGCTTGCTGTCCTCGTCGTACCACCAGCGCTGCGGCACCACCATGCGATGCACGCGCCCGTTGCGCTCGAAGTAGTACTCCAGCTCGAGCACGGCGCGGGCGTGCTTCAGATCCGCATCGGGCTGCAATCCGCCCACCTCGTAGTGGGTCACGCGCAGATCGCTGTACTTGTCAAGATCGACCGCCTTGGCCTGCGCCTCCTCGCCCTCCGGGTAGCGGGTCAGGGCCAGGGCCGCGGGCAGGTCGCCCCAGCGCAGGGCCTTGGCATAGTGCAGGGCGCTCAGGCGCAGCTCGTCGCCACGGCGGTTGCGGTCCATGCTGGCGCAGGACGCAAGCAGCAGCATCAGCAGAATCGGAAACAGCCAGCGAAACCTCATGCTCATCCTCCAATCTCGATCCCGTGTTCGCGGGTGCTGTGGAACTCGATCTCCGGCCACTTCTCCATGGCCATCTGCAGGTTAACACGGGTCGGCGCGATGTAGACCAGCTCGCCGGCATGGTCCAGGGCCAGGTTCTGCTCCATCTTGCGGCGGAACTCGGCCAGGCGCTTCTCGTCGCTGCAGCTCACCCAGCGGGCGGTCTGTACGTTGACCGCCTCGAAGCCGCAGTCCACCTTGTACTCGTCGCGCAGTCGCTGTGCCACCACATCGAACTGCAGCACGCCGACCGCGCCGAGGATGAGGTCGTTGCTGGTCAGCGGCCGGAACAGCTGGGTGGCACCCTCCTCGCAGAGCTGTTCCAGGCCCTTCTGCAGGGCCTTCATCTTCAGCGGATCGCGCAGCACGGCGCGGCGGAACAGCTCGGGGGCGAAGTTGGGGATGCCGGTGAACTGCAGCACCTCGCCCTGGGTGAAGGTATCGCCGATGCGGATGGTGCCGTGGTTGTGGATGCCGATGATGTCGCCGGCATAGGCGGCATCGACATGCTCGCGCTCGGCCGCCATGAAGGTCAGCGCATCCGGGATCTTGACCTCCTTGCCGATGCGCACATGACGCAGCTTCATGCCCTTGCGGAAGGTGCCGGAACAGATGCGCAGGAAGGCGATGCGGTCGCGGTGCTGGGGGTCCATGTTGGCCTGGATCTTGAACACGAAGCCGGTGAGCTTCTCTTCCTCGGGCGAAACCTCGCGCGTGGTGGCGCGCCTTGGCAGCGGCGCCGGCGCGTACTCGACGAAATCGTCGAGCAGCTCGGCGACGCCGAAGTTGTGGATCGCCGAGCCGAAGAACACCGGCGTCAGCTCGCCGCGCAGGTAGGCCTCGTGATCGAAGGCGTTGCTGGCGCCCTGGACCAGTTCGATCTCGTCGCGCAGCTCGGCCGCCTGCTCGCCCAGCACCTCGTCCAGGCGCGGATTGTCCAGGCCCTCGATGATCTCGCCCTGCTGCACGCGGTCGCCACGGCCCGGCTCGAACAGGTGCACGCTGTCGCGGGTCAGGTGATACACGCCACGGAAGCGCTTGCCCATGCCGATGGGCCAGGTCACCGGCGCACAGCGGATCTTCAGGACTTCCTCCACCTCGTCCATCAGGTCGATGGGTTCGCGGCCCTCGCGGTCGAGCTTGTTGACGAAGGTCATGATCGGCGTGTCGCGCAGGCGGCAGACCTCCATCAGCTTGATGGTGCGTTCCTCCACGCCCTTGGCGGCGTCGATCACCATCAGCGCCGAATCCACCGCCGTGAGCGTGCGGTAGGTGTCCTCGGAGAAGTCCTCGTGGCCCGGCGTGTCCAGCAGATTGACGATCCGGTCGCGATAGGGGAACTGCATCACCGAGGAGGTGACGGAGATGCCACGCTGCTGCTCCAGGGCCATCCAGTCGGAGGTGGCGTGGCGCGCCGCCTTGCGGCCCTTGACGGTGCCGGCGAGCTGGATGGCGCCGCCGAACAGCAGCAGCTTCTCGGTGAGGGTGGTCTTGCCCGCATCGGGGTGCGAGATGATGGCGAAGGTGCGGCGGCGGCCGACCTCTTGCTGATAGGTGCTCATGGTTTCTCTTGCGTTGCGTTGCATTCGGGCTCAGAACAGCTCCTTGCCCAGGACCAGGGCGTCCTCGCGCCCCTCGTCGGCCGGGTAGTAGCCCTTGCGCCGGCCGATCTCGTTGAAGCCCTCCGACTCGTAGAGGCGGATGGCGCGGGTGTTCGACTCGCGCACCTCGAGAAAGGCGCTGGTCGCCATCTGGCGGATGGCCAGGTCGAGCAGGAAGCGCAGCATGCGCCGGCCCAGCCCCTGTCCCTGGTGGTCCGGATCGACGGCGATGTTGAGGATGTGACACTCGCCCACCTGGATCATCGCCAACCCGTACCCCAGCATCTCGCCGTGCCGCTCCATCACCCAGCTGGGATAGCCCACCTTGAGGCAGCTCTGGAAGATGCCCGGCGACCAGGGATGCGGATAGGCGCGCCGCTCGATGGCCATCACGGTCTCCAGATCGTCGAAGCGCATCGGCCGGAAGGCGACCTCCGGCAGCTCGGCCCGGGCGTTCATGGGCCACTGCCCGCCAGCTTCATGGCCAGTTTCAGGTCCTCCCAGGCCTTGCGCTTGTCGGCCGGGTTGCGCAGCAGATAGGCCGGGTGGTAGGTGACGATGACCGGAATGCCCGTGTCGTCTAACAGGTGCGGCGCGCCGCGCAGCCTGCCCAGCGGCCGGTCGGTGTCCAGCAGGGCATGCGCCGCCACCCGGCCCAGCACCACGATCACCTTCGGTGACACCAGCTCGATCTGGCGCCGCAGATAGGGCGCGCAGGCCGCCACCTCCTCCGGCTTCGGGTCGCGGTTGCCAGGCGGCCGGCACTTGACGACATTGGCGATGTACACCGTCTCTCGGCTCAGGCCGCAGGCCTCGATCATGCGGTCGAGCAGCTTGCCGGCCCGGCCCACGAAGGGCAACCCCTGGCGATCCTCCTCGGCGCCGGGCCCCTCGCCGATGAACATCCAGTCGGCCTCCCGGTTGCCGGTTCCGAACACCACCCGGTTGCGTCCCTCGGCCAGCGCGCAGCGATGGCAGTCCTGGACGCGCCGTTCCAGCTCCGCCCAGTCGAGACCGGCTACGGTGTCCTCGTCCTGTACCACAGCCGCTGCCACAGCCGGGACTGCGCCATCGTCGGCAGGGACGGCTGCCGACAGGGGTTCCGGTTGCACGGCCGAGGATGCCGGTGCCTCGGCATCCTCCATGCGGATCGCCTCGCCGGTCGCCTCCCGTCGCACCCAGACCGGGATGCCCATGGCCTCGAGCGCCTCGAGCTGTCGCCGGGTCCAGGGCATCGGCCGCCTACACGTCCCCGAGCTGCGGGTGCGAACGCTCCTCGGGATCGACCAGCTTGTTGAGGGCGTTGATGTAGGCCTTGGCCGAGGCGATGACGATGTCGGTATCGGCCCCCAGGCCGTTGACGATGTAGCCGTTCTTCTTCAGCCGCACCGTCACCTCGCCCTGGGCATCGGTGCCGCTGGTGATGTTGTTGACCGAGTACAGCACCAGCTCGGTGCCGCTGTCCACCAGCGTCTCGATGGCGCGGAAGGCGGCGTCGACCGGCCCGGAGCCGTCGGATTCGCCGCTGCGCTCCTCGCCGTCGATGCTGAGCGTGATGCGCGCCCGCGGCCGCTCGCCGGTCTCGGAACAGACATGCAGGCTGACCAGCTTGTAGCACTCGTATTCCAGGGTGAGATTGGCTTCGGTGACCAGTGCCTGCAGATCCTCGTCGAAGATCTCGTGCTTCTTGTCGGCCAGCTCCTTGAAGCGGGCGAAGGCCTCGTTGAGCTCCTCTTCCGACTCGAACTCGATGCCCAGCTCGCGCAGACGGGTGCGGAAGGCGTTGCGCCCGGAGTGCTTGCCGAGCACGATGCGGTTCTCGCTCCAGCCCACGTCCTCGGCGCGCATGATCTCGTAGGTCTCGCGCTGCTTGAGCACACCGTCCTGGTGGATGCCTGATTCGTGGG
>JALWNJ010000138.1 GCA_026995955.1 Gammaproteobacteria bacterium | reverse complement strand
GCGATGAGCTGGTTCATGGCCAGCTTGAGCGCGGCCCCTTTGCCGACCTCGCCGATGAGCCGTGGCTCGGGACCGAAACAGCGCAGCAGCGGCAGGCAGCGCTGGAACACCGCCTCCTCGCCGCCGGCCATGACGATCAGCTCGCCCCGCGTGGCCTCGGGGATGCTGCCCAGCACCGGCGCCTCCAGGTAGTCGCCCCCGGCCTCCTGCATGGCCGCGGCCAGCTCGCGGCTCTCCTGCGGATCGATGGTGGCCATCTGGATCAGGGTACGGTCGCGCAGCACGCCGCGCGCCTGCTCGCTGAAGGCCACCTCGACGATGGCCCGGGCATCGCTCAGCATGGTGATGACGAACTCGGCCTCGGCAATCGCCTCCACCGGCGTGGCCGCCACCTCGGCGCCCCCGGCGCGCAGGGGCTCGGCCCGTTCCGGGTTGCGGTTCCACACCCAGACCTCGTGATCGGCTTCCAGCAGGCGCATCGCCAGCGGCGCGCCCATCAGCCCGGTGCCGAGTACCGCCACCCTCATGCCGGCATCTCCCTGCGGGCGTTCATTCGGCAAACTCGATGCGCTCGGCCAACGCCTCCAGCGCGGCCCGGGCGCAGGCCGCGTCCTTGTCACCGCCGGGCGCGCCACTGATGCCGATGGCGCCTACGCGATAGCCACCGACCACCACCGGCAACCCGCCTTCCATCATGATCAGGCCATCGATGTGGTTGAGTTCCTGACGGATGTCGGCGCGCCTGCGTACCAGCTCGCCGGTGTCGATCCCACCCATGATCGCCATGTTGGCCTTGCGCCGCGCGATCTCCACCGTAAAGCGCGGCGCCAGATCGTCACGCAACACGGCGCGCAGGTTGGCATCGCGGTCCACGACCACGGCCGCCACCTGATAACCGGCCTTGCGGCAGGCCAGAACCGCCTCGCTGGCCAGGTCGCGCGCCAGCTCCATGCCGATGTTGCGCTGTTCCAGCACATCGGCGGCCTGGATCGTGGCAGGCAAGGCAACCAACACCACCAGCAGAACTAAGAGTAAGGGGTTTTTGTTCATGTTCCGGCCTCTTCTAATGGTTTCAAATAACGGCATTTAGGAAAATTTGAGCAGGCAAGGAAGAGTTTGCCCGCATGTTGCCCCTTTCGGGCTCGTCGCTGTACCAGGGCTGCTGTACAGCGAGGACACTTGCCCTCCTCCACGGAGGCAGTCTGCTTCTTCTCGGGCTCGGCAAACAGGCCGGGCACCAGCTCGGCGATGGACTCACGGATGGATTCCGGACGATACGATGACCGGGCAGCCTGACGCAACAGGGGCAATCCAGCGGAACGGCAGACCTCCTCAACAAAACGGTCCCGCGCCTGCCGCTTCTCGGTAGAGTGACTCGCATCGTCCAGTTCTATCGCGCACAGCACGGCAAGATCATCAGGTCGGCAAACGAGAAAGTCGAAATGTTTCGCGGAAATCCTGTTGAATGCCCGCCACCAATCCCGGCCCTTCACCCCATCCGGCTGCAGAACATCCGCAATCCGAACCTTCGTAAAGACTCGTGCCCGATCACCCAGCACACCTTCGAGCACGCCCAGGAAAGAGCGCTCGGCAGGGCTGACCAGGGCCCTCATGCGATAGGTCGCCGGCGTTCCGGAACCAAGGCCTGTCCGCTTGAGCCAGACGGCTGCAATCAACAACAGACCGGAAACCAGCAAGAAACTCGTCAGGTTCACTGCTACCTCCGATGGCCCTCATGCCTTCCTGTGGCCCAATCGATCCAGTCTTGCGGCCAGCGCCTCGAAATACAAGCCCTGCACCTGCAGCGAGGCGCTGCGCTCCGCCCCCAGCCGCTGCAGCAGCAGCCGCAGGCGCGCCGAGGCGGCCTCGCGCTGCTCCCGGGTGGTGGCCTCGCGCAGCAGTGCCTCGACACTCCCGATCTCGCGCCGCAGGGCCACCTCGGGCGGGATGAAGCCGGCGTTCTTCAGCAGCCGCAGCGCGGTGCGCAGCTCCTCGGGCACGAACGGGTTGTCCTCCTCCAGCTGCAGCGGTCGGCCCTGGCCCGGCAGGTCGTCGAACTCGCCGCGGCGGCGTGCCTCCTCGATGCGTTCCTCCGCCAGCCGGTCGAGCAGCCACATGGCTCAGTCCTCCAGCAGCCGGTCGACCACGGCCGCCAGGTCGTCCGCCACCCAGGCCGGCGTGCCCGCCAGGCGCTGTTCGTCACCGGGCCGGTACTTGCCGGTGCGCACCAGGGCGGCCTGCAGACCGGCTTCCAGCGCACCGAGCACGTCGGACTCGACATCGTCGCCCACCATCAGCACCTCATCCGGCGCGAGCCCCATGTCGGCCACCGCCAGGTGGAAGAAACCGGCAGCCGGCTTGCCGAGGATGCGCGCCTGCCGGCCCGAGGCGTATTCCAGCGCATGCACGAAGGGGCCGATGTCCAGACTCAGCCCGTCCGGCTCGCGGAAGTAGCGGTTGTCGCCCATGGCCACCAGCTCGGCCCCGTCCATCAGCGCACGGAAGGCCGTGTTCAGGCGTTCGTAGGTGAAGGTCTCGGCGGCATCGCCCACCACCAGCACATCGCCTGCCGGATCGACCAGGCCCTCGAACTCGCCTTCCAGGCGCGGATGGACCAGCAGACGGCAGCGCCGTCCCTCGGCCTGCAGCCAGCCGCGCACGGCCCGTGGCGGGGTAAACAGCTCCTCCGCCCCGATGCGGTAGCCGAGCCCGGCCAGGTGTTCGCGTACCCGCGCAGCCGGGTAGCGCGTCATGTTGGAGAGGAAGCGCAGCGGCAGCCCGGCGCCGCGCAGCCGGGCCAGGGCCTCGGGCGCGCCGGGCACGACCCGGTCGGCCAGGTACAGCACGCCGCTCAGATCGAGCAGGACACCTCGGATCTTCATGCCGCCGAGTATAGCGCGCATGCGGGCCGGGGCGCATTTTGCTATAGTAGCGGGCCGATTTTCCGGCGGCGGGCCGTCCTGTGCCCGCGGTTTCACATCAAGGCACGAGGACACGAGACATGCACATTGGCACCACGCTGACCAACTACATCATCGAGCGCCAGCGCGACATCGAGGGCGCCACCGGCGAGTTCACCGGCCTGCTCAACGACATTGCCACCTCCTGCAAGAAGATCGCCTCCCTGGTGGAGAAGGGCGACCTCATCGGCGTGCTGGGCGCCGCCGGCAGCGAGAACGTGCAGGGCGAAGAGCAGAAGAAGATGGACATCATCACCAACGAGGTGATGATCGAGGCACTGGAGAGCAACGGCCACGTGGCGGCGATGGCCTCCGAGGAAATGGAGGATGTCTACAACCTGCCCGAGGGCAAGATCCGCGGCAACTACCTCGTCACCTTCGACCCGCTGGACGGCTCCTCCAACATGGACGTCAACGTCTCGGTGGGCACCATCTTCTCCATCCTGCGTGCCCGCGAGCAGAAGGAGACCTACAGCGCCGAGGACTTCCTGCAGCCCGGAACCGAACAGGTGGCCGCCGGCTACTGCCTGTACGGCCCCTCCACCATCATGGTGCTGACCACCGGCGACGGGGTGAACATGTTCACCCTGGACAAGGACTTCGGCGAGTTCATCATGACCAAGTCCGGCGTGAAGATCCCCGAGGACACCAGCGAGTTTGCCATCAACATGTCCAACATGCGCTTCTGGGAACCGCCCATGAAGCGCTACATCGACGAGTGCCTGGCCGGCAAGACCGGCCCGCGCGGCAAGGACTTCAACATGCGCTGGGTGGCCTCTATGGTGGCCGAGGTGCATCGAATCCTGACCCGCGGTGGCATCTTCACCTACCCCATCGACGAGAAGATCAAGGCCAAGGGCCAGGAGGGAAAGCTGCGTCTCATGTACGAGGCCAACCCGATGAGCTTCATCGTCGAGCAGGCCGGCGGCATGAGCATCACCGGCCGCGAGCGCATCATGGAGATCCAGCCCAAGGCACTGCACCAGCGCGTGCCGGTGGTGCTGGGCTCGAAGAACGAAGTGCAGGTGGTGCTGGACTACCATCGCGAGGGCTGAGGCCCGTCCCACCCCCTTCGGTGAAGGCCCGGCAGCGTCCGGGCCTTTGCCTTTTCGGGCATCGGGGAACCGTCGGGCACCCGGGACACTCCAAGGCAATGCCACGAACCCACTGCCAGGGAGCCCGTCCATGACCGAATACCTGATGCTGCGCGCCCGCGCCCTGCTCGACCGCACCCGTGTCCTCGACTTCCTGCCCCTGCTCGCCACCCGCCTCTACCTGGTTCCGGTGTTCTGGATGGCCGGCACGCAGAAACTCGGCCACTTCGAGAGCACGGTGGAGTGGTTCGGCAACCCGGAATGGGGGCTTGGCCTGCCCTTCCCCACCGTGATGGCGGCGCTGGCCGGCGGCACCGAGGTGGTGGGGGCGATTGCCCTGCTGCTGGGCCTGGGCGTGCGCTGGATCTCGCTGCCGCTGATGGTGACCATGATCGTGGCCATCGCCACCGTGCACTGGGAAAACGGCTGGAACGCCATTGCGTCTTCGGCCAACCCGGAGATCGCCGAGCGCCTGGAACGGGCGCGCGCCATCCTGCAGGAATACGGCAACTACGACTGGCTCACCGCCAAGGGACAGTTCGTCATCCTGCAGAATGGCGTCGAGTTCGCCGTCACCTATCTCATCATGCTCGGCGTGCTGTTCTTCTTCGGTGCCGGCCGCTGGGTGAGCATCGACCACTGGGTCGCCCGCTGGCTGGACAGTCGGGCCTGAAACGCTGTAGCCGCACAGGGGACCTCCGACCTGCCCTATAATGGGTGCAGCAATGGGCAGGGTGCCTGCAAGGGAGGATCGAGATGCCGCGATACCGGCTGCGCGTCAATGGCAGGGACCACGAGGTCGAAGCCGAATCGGACATGCCCCTGTTGTGGGTGTTGCGCGATCTGCTGGGCCTGACCGGAACACGCTATGGTTGCGGCATCGGCCAGTGCGGCAGTTGTACCGTACATCTGGACGGCATGGCGGTACGCAGCTGCCTGCTGCCGGTGGCACAGACCGCCGGCAGGCAAATTGTCACCATCGAGGGGCTGGCCAGCGGCGAAGGACTGCATCCCGTGCAACAGGCCTGGCTGGACGCAGCCGTTGCCCAGTGCGGCTATTGCCAGTCGGGCATGATCATGCAGGCGGCGGCAGCCTGGGATGCGGGCCAGCGTACGCAACAGGCGCTGGAAGCGGCACTGGCGGGAAACCTGTGCCGGTGTGGCAGCCATGAACAGATCCGTGAGGCCCTGCGCCTGCTGACGGAGAAACCGTCATGAATACGGGCGTCGATCCGGGCCGGCGCGCCTTCCTGCGCCTGACCGCGACCGCCGGTACCGGGCTTGCCCTGGGCATTCCGCTGGCCGGCTGCAGCCGGGATTCCGACAAGGCGCTGCCGATGCCGCCGGAAGGCGTACCCGTCGGTCAGTGGCTGGAGGTGCTGGACGACGGGCGCATTCTCGTATTCGTGGCCGAGGCGGAAATGGGCCAGGAGATCGAGAGCGGGCTGGCCCGCCTGGTGGCCGAAGGGCTGGATGCCGATTGGTCGCGGATCACGGTCCGCCAGGCCCCCGCGCATCCCGCCTGGGGCGAGCGTGTCACTGCCGGCAGCAACAGCATCCGCAAGGGCTGGCTGCCCATGTTGCGCGCCGGGGCAGCTGCCCGCCAGATGCTGATTCGGGCTGCGGCCATGCGCTGGGAGCTGCCAGTCGAACAGCTGGAAAC